>JALGZU010000238.1 GCA_025774735.1 candidate division LCP-89 bacterium
GGCGGCATCTTCGCCGCGGGCGTCATTTCGATCTTGAAGATGGCACCCGTCATCAAGCAGGCTCTCGGCCAGGTTGTCACCCAGGTTTTCAAGAAGCACGATGAAGAAGGCGGCGAAGGATCCCGTCTGGACAAGGACATCAAGATGTCCACCCTGCTGGTCATCGGTATCGTCACGGCCGTGCTCATCTTCATCTACTTCCGCTTCGTGGCGGTCTCCGGCGAATCCCACGCCACCTGGGTCGCCCTGGTGTCGCTGATCCTGACCCTCCTGATCGTCTTCCTCTTCTCGGCAGTCTCCGCCTGGGCTATCGCCATGATTTCGGTGACTCCGATTTCGGGCATGACGCTGACCACGCTGATCATCGCGGCGGTCGTTCTCGTGGCCATGGGTCTGACCGGAGAATCGGGGATGTTAGCCATCCTGCTGGTCGGCGGAGTGGTCTGCACGGCGCTCTCTATGGCCGGGTCGCTGGTGACCCAGTTCAAGATCGGTTACTGGCTGGGGTCCACCCCCAAGACCATCCAGTGGTCGAATATCCTCGGCGCCGCGCTGGCCAGCTTGACGGTCACCGCCGTGATCATGCTCTTCGCCCACGTTTACGGCTTCGGCACGCCCTCGGCTGAACATCCCAACCCGCTGCCGGCGCCGCAGGCTTCCGCCATGGCCGCGGTCGCCAACGCCTTCCTGGGCGGGCAGGGAGCTCCCTGGCTCTACTACGCCCTGGGCGCGATCATCGCCCTGCTGGTAACCATGCTGGGCATATCGGCGCTGGCCTTTGCGCTGGGCATGTATCTGCCGATCGAATTGAACAGCCCGATTCTTCTGGGCGCCTGCGTCGGTTGGCTGATCAAGCATTCCAGCAAGAACGAGAAGCTCAATAAGATACGCGGGGATAAGGGCATCCTGATCGCATCCGGTTTCATCGCCGGAGGGGCCTTAGCCGGAGTCTTCGACGCCCTGTCCAAAATGCTCGGCTTCGATTACGTTCTGCCAATGGACGAAGGCCTGCGCAACTGGCTGGGCCTGATCGTCTTCGTTTCACTGTCCGTCTTCCTCTTTCAGTACGCCAAATCTGCCAAAGTGGAAAACTGACGGAAAAAACCAAACTCAGAATTGCTTCAGGGGCGGGTCACATTCCCGCCCCTTTTTTGTCACATTGATTTGATGTTGGGTTTGTGTGCCTGAAATCTCTTGACTTTCTCGCGGATATGCGATATATTCGCGCGCACAATTTGTGGAGGTCACCATGAAATCCGCTTTCATAATTGCTCTCCTTGTCTTTCCTGCCCTTCTTCTTCCCGTTTCAAATACTTACTCGGCCGAAGGTGACAGCCTCTGGAGCAATCACTTCGGTGGTGACGATTATGATTTTGCCTGGGCTGTCGTACAGTCCGCCGATGGTGGCTACGTTCTGGCGGGCTATACCGAATCGTTCGGCGCCGGCTGGGACGACATGTGGATGGTGAAAGCGGACAGCCAGGGCGACAGCCTCTGGAACCATTGTTTCGGCACCGCGGGGAGTGACCGGGTGGAGGCCGCCATAGCAGTTGCTGACGGTTATCTCCTGGCGGGCTGGGCTACCCCCGACACCAGCGCGATCAAAGACCTGCGGCTGGTGAAGACGGACACCGATGGAATTCACCAATGGAGCCGAACCTATGGCGGCGCTTCGGACGATTTTGCTCGAGCCATGGCTCCGGCGTCCGGCGGCGGTTGTATAATTGCGGGTAGCACCGGTTCTTACGGCGCGGGCGCTGCTGACCTTTGGGTTCTGAGAGCTGATAGCAATGGATACACCCTCTGGACCCGGACCTTCGGTGGATCGGGAACTGAATGGGCTTATGATATTATCCAGACGTCCGACGGAGGCTACGCGGCGGCAGGCGCGACCGGCTCCTTCGGCGCCGGGATGACCGATATGTGGCTGGTGAAAATGTCCGCCAACGGCGACAGCCTCTGGAGCCGCACATTTGGCGGAGGCTATTCGGAAGATGCTCGCTCGCTCATCCAGACTTCCGATGGCGGTTTCCTTCTGGCAGGCCAGACCGTCTCCTTCGGAGTGTTTGGCTACGATATGTGGGTCGTCAAAACGGATGCCAACGGAGACAGTCTCTGGAGCCGCACCTTTGGTGGCATGGAATACGATCAAGCCTGGTCAGTCGTAGAAGCCGAGGATGGAGGTTACCTGATCGCAGGTATGACCGAATCTTTCGGAGCGGGTTCCAGTGATATGTGGCTGGTAAAAATGTCAGCAGAGGGCGATAGCCTCTGGTCCCGCACTTATGGTGGGGCTTCAAGCGATGGGGCTTACGACTTCATTAGGAACTCCAACGGTGACTATATCCTTGCAGGCCACAGCTGGTCTTTCAGTGCCGGTCAGCACGATATGTGGCTGGTCTGCGCAGAAGGACCGTCCGTTGGAATTACTACTCCTGAGCCTTATATTCCATTACGATACTCCATGTCTGTTTACCCCAATCCCTTCAATTCCACTACAATGTTGAGCTTCCAACTGCCGGTGGCGGGATGGGTGAAATTGGATATCTATGATATCAATGGGCGCAAGGTAGGGGCGGTTCGCGAACCGCCCCTACACGACCAATGGTACTCCCCCGGTACCCATAACATCGTCTTCGACGCCTCTGAATTACCGTCCGGTATCTACTTTGCACGACTGACCGCCGGAGAATTCATCCGGACTCAGAAGCTGGTGCTGCTGAAATAGATCTGAGATTTTCTGAACAGAGGGCGGGCGACATGTCCGCCCTTTAATTTTTTTCAGTAATTTTCCCCCACCTATTGACTTTCCCAGAAAAGGATTGTATATTTAGAGTATCCATCCCCTTGAAAGTGGAGGATTCGAGATGTTGAGAATTCCCTTACCCACTCTTTTGTGCCTTTCCTTGCTTGCCTTACCAGCTTTTCCCCAGGATAGTTTGAACGTGACGAAGGTGGGGGAGATTTACAATAACGGAACTTGGGGCTGGATCTACGATATAGCGGTTTCCGGATCGTACGCCTATCTGGCGGATTATTATAGTTGTCTGCGGGTGATGGACATTTCCAATCCGGCTTCACCTGTCGAGATCGGTTACTGCGGTACGCCTGCCCAGGCCTATGGGCTGGCGTTATCCGGTTCATACGTTTATGTGGCAGTTTACCATCAAGGACTTGGCATTGTGGACATCTCCAATCCCGCCCAACCGGTTCTGGTGGGACAATGCGATTTGCCGGGTTGCAGCAGGAATGTTGCCGTCTCGGGATCTTATGCTTATGTAGCAGCCAGCGATGCCGATCTGCGCGTGGTGGATGTATCCAATCCGGCCGCACCGGTTGAGGTCGGGCATTGCGACCTGCCCGGTAACGCCTTTGACGTGGTAGTATCCGGCCAATTCGCTTACGTTTCAGGACATGGCCTTTGCGTTGTTGACATCTCCAATCCCACCGCACCGGTTCTTATCGGGAGCCGAGATTTACCTGGGAACGGACATGGATTGACTATCGTCGAATCATACGCTTATATCGCCGTTGGTTATGCCGGGCTTTACATTGTAGACATTTCCGACCCGGCCGCGCCGACCGTGACGGGAAACTATCCGGACGGCAGCCAAATCTGGGATGTGAAGGTTTCTGGACAGTACGCATTTATGGCAGCCTGTTGGGACGGACTGGTGGTGATGGATGTTTCCAATCCGACAGCGCCGATTCCTGTAGATTCCTGCGATACTCCCGGACCTGCCCATGGTGTGGCGCTTTCCGGTTCTTTCGCCTGCTTGGCGGATGGGGAAGATGGCCTGCGCGTTATTAGCATTTCCAACCCGACTGCGACAGTCCAGTGGGCATGGTACAAACCCGGTTGGATTGACGATGTGGTGGTTTCAGGATCTTATGCCTACGTGGCCGATGGATCAGCCGGACTGCGCATTGTGAATGTTTCCAATCCAGCAGTACCGTTCGAAGTCAGTCACTGTCTCACCTGGGATTACGCCGAAAAATTGGAGCTTTCCGGGCAGTATGCTTACGTGGCAGCTTGGTCTGAAGGCTTGCGAATCATTGACGTTGCCAATCCTGCCGCACCCGTCGAAGTGGGGCACTTTGACACTTATGGATCCGCAAAAGGAGTGGCCGTCGTCGGTCAGGTTGCCTATGTAGTGGATTATTCCGGTTTTCTCTATACTTTGGATGTTTCCAACCCGGCCCTTCCCATCTTGTTGGGGCGATATAATGCCCCAAGCGGAGCTCGCAATGTAGCTGTTTCCGGGTCATACGCCTACGTGGTGGCTGGTTATAGCGGTCTGCGGATCGTGGACGTAGCCAATCCTCACTCACCGTTCGAAGTGGGCTTCTGCCCCTCCTACGAATCCGCCGTTGACGTAGCGTTGTACGAATCATATGCTTATGTGGCGGATTATTGGTGGGGACTCCAGGCGATTGACGTCTCAAATCCAGCCAGTCCTTTTGAAGTGTGGACTAACTTCACACAGGCAGGCTACTGCGTGACTGTCTCGGAGTCGCATCTTTACACAGCAGATCCGTTTCTCCAGGTTTTTGAGATCTCCAATCCGGAAGTACCAAATCTGATCGGATGGTATAATCTTGGAGGTCACGGTTTGGCGGTTTCCGGGGAATACATCTATCAGGCCGAGGGACCCTCTTTGGGCATTTACCAGTTCTCACAGCCAACTTTAAGCATCGTGCTTACTCCAGTCAATCCGCCCGTTTACCTTCCCGCTTCAGGCGGTATATTCGATTATAATGCCAACATCTTTAACAACGGC
>JALGZU010000239.1 GCA_025774735.1 candidate division LCP-89 bacterium
TTTCCCCCCAAAATGATTTCCAAAAAGGTGGGCGAAACGGAGTACGTCCTCTCCTGGATTCCTCTGGGAGGGTATGTCAAGATGGCCGGCATGATCGATGAGAGCCTGGACGATAAGCCTCTGACCGGAGCTTCCTGGGAATTCATGTCCAAATCCTACCTGCAGAAGATTTTCGTGATCAGCGCAGGCGTCCTCATGAATTTCCTGCTGGGAATTCTCGTATACTTTTTCCTGACCTGGCAGATCGGGATTGCCGAGCTAAGTGGTGAACCGCTGGCCGGATTCGTGCATGAGAACTACCCCGCGGCAGAAGTTGGCATCCAGATTGATGACCGCATCATGTCCGTCGATGGCGTGGCCATCGAGACGTGGCAGGACCTGACTGAGGCGATTCATCCACGGGCCGGGGATACGATCAATGTATCCTGGGAGAGGGAAGGTGAGGTTTTCTCCGCAGAAGTCGTTCCTATCGAAGGAGTTTACGCATCCGGCGACAGTTCGATCCATTATGGCCGCATCGGCATCAATCCCAAGGTGGTCTTCCTAAAGGTCGGTCTGGCTGATTCCTTTGTAAACGGATTGAGACTGACGGGCTTTATCATCCGGGAAAGCCTGCGTATCGTGAAAAAGCTGATCGCTGGGCAGGCGAAGATGAATGAACTCGCCGGTCCGATCGGCATTGCGCAGATAACCGGGCAGACCATTCGATCGGGATTTGTGGATTACATCTCTCTGATTGCACAGATTTCGGTCAGCATCGGCTTACTCAATATCCTCCCCTTCCCGGTCCTCGATGGTGGCCATCTGATTTTCATCAGCGTCGAAGCGGTCATCCGGCGCCAGATTTCGACCAAGGTCAAGCTGAACATCCAGAAGGCCGGATTGGCATTGATCCTGGCGTTTTTTCTCCTGGTCAGTTACCACGATATCCTAAGAATATTGAAGAGCATAGGGTGATGAAGCTTCGCTATAAATCACTGATAATATTTCCTTTGATGATTTTCCTGTTGGCCGGATGTGCGCAAATCCGCAAGCCCCAGGTTACTTCCGAAGAGCCACCCGGAATACAACAACCGCATCCCCAGGCCGTGGACCACTTCATCCGGGGGGTAATTTACGATCAGCAGGGCGAAGTCACCCGCGCGATTCGAGAATACCGCCGCGCCCTGGGATACGATTCCACCTCAACCAGCATCTACCTCGCTCTGGCAGAAGATTATCTCGCCCTTCGACTCTTTGACGATGCAGCCGACCAGCTTCAAAAGGCGTATGCCATCGATCCGGCCAATGTATCTGTGCTGCAGTTCTTGAGCGATATCCTTATCGAAAGCAATCAACTGGATTCGGCGCGCTTCTTCATGCAAAAATTGGTGGATACTTACCCAGAGAAGACTGAATACCGGTATAATCTGGCTCAGCTCTACCTGCACTTGAACCGCGTAGACGATGCCATCTTGCAATACGAACAGTTACTCGACCTGTATCCTGAAGACACCGAAGCCCTCGGTCAACTGAGCAACATCCACATTGCCCGGCAGGATTATCAAAAAGCACTCGAGTCATCAAGAAAATTGTATGATCTGAACGCTGAAGATGACCGCATCTGTTTCACCATCGCCTCGTTATATGCCGAACTGGATGATTACGCTCATGCGGATACCTTTTACGCGCGTGCAGCGGAGCTTGACCAGAGTGAATCTCGTTATTTCACCAGTTGGGCTTTTCTGCATATCCGCAACCAGAACTTTGAGCGCGCCATCGAGATCCTCGATAATGGTACTCTCTACCATCCCACCCTCCCGGAAATTTGGGCTCTGCTCGGATCGGCCTATCAGTCGGCGGACCAGGATTCACTCGCCCTTGAAGCTTTGGACGTCTCCTTGGAGCTAAACGCTGACCAAATCGGACCGTACATCACCCTGGGCTTCATCTATGAAAAGAGGGGGGAGCTGGACCGGGCTATCGAGGTGTACGAACAGGCTTTGACCATCGAACCGGATGATGCCCTCCTCTTGAACAATTACGCCTACCTGCTGGCCCAGGAAGGAATCCAGCTCGAGAAGGCTCTGGAATTCTCCCTGAAAGCGCTGGAAGCCAGCCCGGACAACAGCTCCTACCTGGATACCGTGGGGTGGGTCTACTTCAGGATGGGTCAATACGACAATGCCCGGGAACACATTGAGCGAGCCCTCGGATTGGATGCCGAGAATGTGGTTATCCTGGATCATCTCGGCGACGTGTACGAAACTCTGGGGGATAAACAAAAAGCTCGAATGTTATGGCGGAAGGCTCTGGAGTTCGATTCGGATAACCTCGAGATTCGGGAGAAATTAGCCCGATGAACTTTTCCAGGATTTGGGTTTCGGGATTGGTTGTCTTCGAAATTGCGCTCCTTCTCGGCTGTTCGCAGCCTCGCCCCCGGATCGAAACCCTGCCTCTCCCTGAATTGAGCCACCTCATCGCCGATGCTGAAACCAACCGTGCGGCCTTGAATGATTTCAGGGGAGAGGGTCTGGTAATCGTTCGCGGACCCGGCGTCAATTCCGCCATGGGCATCAGTATCACCCATCTTTATCCTGGTTTTCTGAAACTATCCTTGCGCGGTCCCATGGGTATTCCAGTTGGATTTCTGACCGTCGCTAAGGGGTATTATGAATTGGATTACATGTCCTCTTCCGGAGTAGCCCGTGGCGTGCTGGACAGCCTTGACCTGAGTCTTGATTTTGGCTTTCCCATCTGCGGCGGTGAACTGATGGACATTTTCTCGCCCCTGATCAGTCTCGCTGCCGTTCCGGATACCGCCGCGCTAATCCGGGATGCCGACCGGCAACTGCATCAGATTAGCTGGATCGACGACGGCATACGGCATCGTATCTGGCTTGATCCCTTTGAACCTGCGGGGCGGATGGAAGTAGTAATAGCTGCGAACAGTGACACCCTCTGGATGAAGCAGACCGGAGCGCTGAAGAGGCGTTCTGGTGTCTTTCTACCTCTGACCTGGACCGTGCAGTTGGGGAATGGTTCGGACTCTTACACCGTGAAATTGAAGCTGTCGAATCTATGGGTCAACCGCGGAGTATCAGCGGCCGAATTTGACATTGAAGGTTTACCCGAGTCTTCGGAGGCTCACCATGACGGATGGAACCATGATCTCAGCGGTCGTACCCCTGCTCAATGAAGAGGATTCGATTGTTGAGTTGTATGACCTACTCGAGAAGAACCTGAGCCCACTGGGTCAGTGGGAGGTGATATTTGTCGATGATGGCAGTACAGACCGGTCTTTTGCAATCCTCGAAGAACTCCATCTGAAGGATGACCGCATCAAAGCGATATCCTTCCGCAAGAACTACGGCAAATCCGCCGCTCTAAACGCCGGGTTTCGCGTTGCCAGAGGGCGTTACGTAATCACTCTGGATGCCGACCTGCAGGATGACCCCGACGAAATCCCCAACCTGATCAACAAACTGGAAGAGGGATACGATCTGGTTTCCGGATGGAAGCGGAAGCGCTATGATCCCATCACCAAAACCATACCATCCAAGCTATTTAATTTCGTGACCGGTTTGATGACCGGACTGCGCATTCACGATTTCAATTGCGGGCTGAAAGCCTACCGGCAAGAAGTTATCAAGAGGCTGCCGGTCTATGGGGAGATGCACAGGTTTCTACCAGCCATGGCGTATTGGGATGGCTTCAAGGTAACCGAACTGCCCGTGCAACACCATCCCCGCAAGTATGGCAAGACGAAATTCGGTGTAAGCCGGTTCATTAATGGATTTTTAGATCTACTGACGATACAGTTCCTGGTGCGTTACAAGAAGAAGCCCATGCACCTGTTTGGCTTGGCGGGCTTCATCCTGAGCCTGGCCGGATTCGTTATCCTGGCCTACCTGACATGGGGTTGGGTGAACGGCATCTGGATTGGAAACCGCCCCATCTTCTTTCTGGGAATCCTCCTCGTGGTCTTCGGCGCCCAATCTTTCTCGCTTGGGCTAATCGGCGAGCTGCTCACCCGTTCAGTCTCAGACCGGTATGATTACGACATCCGGATCGAGTTAGGCGTTGACAGGGAGCAGCAGTGACCTATTTTCTGCTGGGCCCTTTTTACCCTCTTCGGGGTGGTATCGCGCAGTATATTGGAGTCCTGGGCAGGAAGCTGCTCCAGAGGGGCCACCGGGTTAAAGTACTTTCCTTCCGCAAACAGTTCCCCCGATTTTTGTTCCCTGGGCGGACTCAGATGGAGGCGAGCCAGGATTATATCGAACTCGACCGCCAGCCCGTATTTATACCCTGGAATCCATTTTCTTGGATCGTCACCTATCGAGCAGCCAGTAAACGGAACCCGGATGCTCTTATTGTAAAATACTGGATGCCCTTCTTTGCACCCGGATTTGCGGTCGTATGCGCCCTTCTGAAGCGCTTCACGCAAATTCGCACGATATTTATCATAGACAACGTGATCCCGCATGAAAGGCGGCCTGGTGACCGCTTCTTGACCCGGCTTGCTATGCGCTGGGTCGATGGATTCATCGTGCAATCGGACATCGTGCGCCGGGAGTTGCATGATTGGTTCCCTGAGGCAAAAGGCCGGGAGGTCGTTTACGTCCCCCATCCGGTCTACGATTGCTATCCCGAGACTACCCTGTCAAAAGACGAAGCACGCCAGGAACTCGGTTTAGATCCGGACTGTAAAGTACTGTTGTTTTTCGGTCTGGTGCGGCGTTACAAGGGATTGGACATTCTCCTGCAAGCTTTGCCCGCTATACTAAATAAGTCTGAAG
>JALGZU010000240.1 GCA_025774735.1 candidate division LCP-89 bacterium
ATGTCCAATTCGACCTTGTTCGTTATGGGGATGGCGAAACTCAATACCGCCGACGGGTTGAAGGGATTCGGATAGGGCTGGTTGAACGAGAAGGCGGTCGGGAGTTGAACGATTTCCTCCTGTTCCGGCTGAGGCGGAACAGACACTGGCCACGGCGGATCCGGCGTCCACAGAATGGCTAGACTGTCTTGTAGGCCATAAGCGGACGGATCGGGACCGTTAAGATAACTGTAGTTGAGGGCGGACGCCTGATCCAAGCTCTCTATGCCCACAGTTGATGAGACCAATCCGAACAAATGCAGCGATTTGTAGTAGAAGAGGATCTCTGCATCTCCTGAAACAGTCGGGTAGATGTTGGGATCGCAGAGCACGATCTGGAAGGTCTCCTGAGGCATCGAAGTCGCGCCATGTGTAAGCTGGTAGTATTCGATGTAGAACTTTCCGAATCCTGGATCATAGTAGATGCTGATGCGGCCGGTCTCCTCAGTAGTGTTCCAGAGGTCATCCCATAAGGCGGCTATCATCCCACTGACATCATCACTGTCGGGGAGCTGCCAGTTCACGGGCAGTACGGCGTTGGTCTCTCCAGGCACGATCCATCCATCGGCACTTACGGACAGCCGCGTAAAATCCTCACCCCAGTAACTGAACGTGAAGGGCAGGTCCACCGTAAGAGTCTGAATTTCGGAGTCGAAGGGGAGAATCTCACCGGGACCGCCCGCGATTGGGTCGATTTCGAACCACTCGTAACTGGGACATTCCGGGTAGAGGCTATCATAGTTTTCATGAATCACGGTACGCATAGGTAGCCTGATCTGAGGTGATTCTAATGAAAAATTCGCAAGTATGGCCTATCGGAGTTGTAACCGGCGATGCCACCATAAAGGAATCGCCCTCATCGATGCTGAGGTAGAGTTCACCGACAGCGAACGTATCGATTGCGATGGTACCCTCCAGAATTTCGATGTAGGAATCATCCGTAACCAGTTCAATGGTACCGTCGATGATATCCTCAGAGCCGGTATTATACATTCCGATATGGATCATGGTCGTATCACCGCGGTGGAACTGCTGCGTTGAATAAACGTTCGGTACGGCGTAGACGATCGTGAACATCGGAGTAATCAAGGGAATGCTGAAAGACGAGGTCCAGGTTGAATCCAATGCATCATTAACCTCGATCTGAAAGTCCAGGGGGGAGCCGATTTCGTACTGTTCAGCGTCCAGCTCAATTTCGAAATCGGGTGTTCCCACAGCAATACTTTCTGCAGGGATGTCTCCGAAGGTCGCATAGCTCTCGATGACGTTAATCGTGGTTTCTGACGTTGACAGGGAAGCCGAGACTCCAAAGGCATCAATCAGTCCCCAATTCCGCAGAAACTCGGTCCATACGACCGTCTCGCCTGGGGATAGACCACCATCGCCGTTCCCGCCGATGGAATCATCCAGGATATAATCGTAATGCAGGATGTACGGGTTGCTTCCGATGACGGCGATACTGTCGACGATGGCTTTGCAGTTATGTTTTGTGACGGTAAAGTACACGAAAGAGGATTCCGTACTGGCGTTCCAATCCAGGATTACGGTGCCGTCGACGCCGGTCAAGTCAGCGTCCTGGAATTCGGTGGGGTGGTACAAACAGACCTGGGCGCCCTCCACTGGTTGGCCGTACCCGTCAGTAACTGTAAAACTCAACGGAAAACTCCCGATAGACAATGCACCCGGAATGGTCGTCTCCATGAGGGCGGGTATGTCGCTGTAAGGCATCAATTCGGGGTCGGCGAGGACGTAATACTCATTGAAAGCGACCCGCAAGATCTCCTCAATCTCAGGTTCGCCGGCGATGTACTCGTCGAAGGCTTCGTACATGAACATTTTTCCCGCGAGTAGAGCTGTGGCAATTCTCGGTTCATTGCTTTCGAACAGTGATTTGTAGAGCCCGATATCCAGAGAATCATTGAACAGTGTGTGGGTATTCCAACCCGGCCCAATGAAGGAGATCGCCCCGCGGTGGTTGGTGATGGTGCCAACGATCCACATCCAAAAATCGCCGAAACAGGGATCAGGCTCCCCGAAAAGCCCCACCCCACAGCCGATGGCGGTGACGACCGGCAGCATGAAGGAATTCTGTAACTGGAGGACGTGATCGATGTAAAAATTGTTGCCGGCCCAGCCCATGTCCCATCCCGCGCCGCGGTGGTTGAGATAACTGCGGCCGTCGTCGATCCACTGCACGAGCAGCTCCGGAGTGGCAACCGCGAAGAGGGTATCCACTTCATCGAAACCGAAGTTCAGCATGATGTCACGGGTGTGGAGTTTCGTCTCTCGCTGTGTGAGGTTCGTGGGGTCGTATTCCGGTCCCTGTGCGGTAACGGCAGCGTGGCGGTACCAATCGGTATTGTAAAGGTTGGGATCCATCTCGTAGCGCATGACCTTGGAACTCATGTAGATGTAGGGATATTGCCCCTCAAATACCGGAATAGACCAGCGCCCCAGGATGACGTCCGGAAAGAAGTCGTCGCCCTCCAGGCAGGCGAAGTAGTTCTCGTCTACGTAGTTGCCCGGTACACTCGCCGATGAGAATTGGGTGGGAGGATCATTCGTGTAGTCCCAGCGGATTGGGAGAACCGTCTCGTCACCGGCCAGGAGCACGAAATCCGGACGGTTTGGCCAGGTGTCATAGGCCACCTGAAGATAGGCTTTTAAACCGGCATAATCAGTCGCGGTTATACCGATCTCGCTCAGCGTTGTCAGGGTCACCTCCAGACCCTTACGCCTCTTCCATTCTACGAATGGTGTCATAACATCTCCGGCGAAGTCAGGGCAGATGATCAGCATGTGTTCCTGATCGAACTCATCCACTCCGGTGTTCGCTGGAGGATTGATCACAAGAGAGTTGATGATGGAATCGAAAGAGCGTGAACGACCACTGCGAATCACCTCATTCACACCGATACCGGATGTGCTGATCTGGAGATTGAGATCGAAGACTTTCACCCACTTATCACCGGACGATAGAACCGGCTTAATGATGATTTGGGCGATGCGGACTCCGCGCAAAATGGCAGGCTTTCCAATATTCACGCAGTGCTGCAGCTCCTTAGAGGTCGGTTGGCCGATGACGGTGACTGAAGGCTCACCCCGTTCCGGCAGCGCGACCCAGAAAGATATGACTTCATTGCCGGTTGCTTCTTCGACAGCGTTCCAGTAGGATCGCAGATCCAAACGGATTTGAGAACCTGACGTGGATGAACCGCTAACTTCGATGGCAACCTGCTCACGAGGAATGGGCCGGAGCTGCTGATTTTCAGACAGGGACGAAGCCGGCAGAATCGACAGAAAGAACAAACACAGCAAAATCTTGCTTGAGATTCCCATTTCCAAACTCCCTCTTTTACAACTCTTTGAGATTTTAAAATATAATAGCAAAAAGGCTGCCAGGAAAGTAAAAAACTCCGGGAGTGCCGAAATAACAGGCGGGATAGGTGAGGATAAAGCAATGGCGGGGTTGATACTGGTGGGCTTCAAGGCCGGTAGACTGTTAATTCATCAACTCTTCTTCATCAACCTTTTTCTGTCTGAAAATCAGGTGGTTGCAGATGATGTAATTGGCCAGGGCTCCAATCCCGATGCCGATCAGGTAGGCCAGCTTGTCCCACATACCCAGGAAGCGGGTGAGGACATATAAAGTGAGGAGTTGCGCTAGCATCGCCACCAGGCCGCTGGATAGGTGAAAGGCTAAGCAGCGCTTGAACCAGGTCTTCCATCCTTTCGTTGCGCGATCCCTGAAAGTCCAGCGGTCGTTCAGGATGAAGTTGTTTAATATGGAAAGTTCTATGGCAATGGCGCCGGCGATCAAATCGTATATGTGTACCAGGTCGTAGAGTAGGGTGTAAAAGCCCATGTTGATTACGACACCAACTGCACCCACGATGCCGAAGCGGAGAAAGCGGCCGATGTGGCCATTGGCCGATACAAGGGATTTCATCGATTGTTTCGCGTTGATGTTGATGTAATACTCGGGTTTTGAATGGGTCGGTAAAAAAGCAATTTAAGCAAAATCCGCCTTAAAATCAAGAACTATAATAACGAACCCCCGCCTGTTTAAGGCGGGGGCGTCTCGGCGGAAATACCGACCGGGGGCAGACTGCAACCGCCCCAACTGTTTTAACGGTTGCACCGGCCAGATTCCGCGTTAACGTTTCTATGTGAAGAAATTCAATTCATCGTTATCGGTTCTCTATCCAGTTCAGCCAGGAGCGCACGAGCCTTCACCCGAGGGATCCAATCCGCATCGGCGCCATCCGTGGCGTGAACGAACATTTTCAATACCTTCACGGCTTCATCCAGTTGACCCAGGTTCATCAAGGATTCTGCCTTGATGAGTACAACGTCAGGATCATTCGGATTGATCGCTATGAAGGGTTCCAGTGTTTTCAGAGCTTGTTGGTATTTTCCTGCCTCAAAGTAGAAGTTGCTGCTCAGGAACATGAGAAACATTTTCATGTCCGAGACCTTTTCATCGACGATTAATTTATCAACTCGCTCTGCGGCGTTTAAGTAGCGCCCCATGGCTCGGTCATGCAGGGCTTTCAATAATTGCTCATCTCTGGTCAGAATCTGGCACTTACCGCAATCGTCGAGGTATTGTGAGCAATTCTCTTCAGTTATCTCAATGGAATCCTTAAGGCATTTCTGCACACACTTGATAGTGCTCTCGAGATTTACGTCGATGAGTTTTCCGATCTTCTCAACCTCACCCAAATCCGAATATATTAATCCTAGGGTCAAATTGATCGCCCGGTTGTAACCTTCGGGATTCTGCGCTTTCAGCAATGCATCGATGGCCTCAGAGTATTGACCTTGGGTTCTGTATAGCTCGGTCGACTTAACGGCTACTTCTCCCTTCGCCCACTCGCCTGTGGATAGATCGAGAGCTCGGTTAAAGCGGTATTTAGCCTCCTGGAGTTTTCCTGACCGCATGAGAGCAATGGCCATGTGCGTCTGAACGGCGTAGCTCAAGTTGCTCGGTTCAACGGCAAGAGTAGGTTTTACCGCGATGGCTTTGTCGAACTGGTCCAACGCTTCCCTGTATCTGCCCACGCGGATGAGAATATCGCCCAGCGAATCGTATGGATTGGCCTGATCCGGAGCGATGAATACATATTTCTTCATGTATTCGATTGCCTTGGAAAAATACCCCGATTGCGCATGCAGGTAACCCAGAGAGTTGTAAACCAGTGCATAGTTGGGATTAATCTGATAGACCGTCTCATATTCGCTGATAGCCTTGTCGATCTCGCCCTTCTTCCAATAACGACCGGCCATGATAAGATGAGGCTCGATTTCATCCGGGTACTTC
>JALGZU010000241.1 GCA_025774735.1 candidate division LCP-89 bacterium
GTGTTTATCTAAATAATTCCAATGCAACAGTAACTGGCTGCACGATTACTGGAAACCTGGATCCGAACCCACCTGCAGGAGGAATGGGTACGTTTTCACTTGACGATAGTTCCAACACTCAATTTTCCTACTGCATCTTTAGCGATAATGTGGCGGCTGTGGGTGGAGGAATCTTCTTGCTACAAAGTCAAGCAGAGATTGACCACTGTACCTTTGTATCTAATTCAGCCATCTATGGATGTGCGATATATACTGTACCCGGAGGTGGAAATACCAACATTTCCAACAGCATCTTTGCTTCGAATCCCCCACAAGCAATATATCGTGTAGGTGGAACGATCGACTTTTCGGATTTCTACAATAATGGCCAGAATATCACCCACATCATTCCTACCGGTTTCGGCGAACTCACGGCAGTAAATGCAAACAGTGATTCCTGCGATGTGTACAGTAATATCTTCCTGGATCCATTATTTGAGGATCCCGGCGCAAGCAATTACCAGATCACCTGGGCGAACTTCCCCGACCCGGATACGACCCGCTCCCCCTGCATCGATGCGGGGGACCCGGCTTTCGCTCTTGATCCTGATACCACAGTCGCCGACATGGGCGCGCTGTTCTTCGACCAGACGGTCACCGGTATCGAATACGAAACTAATCGCCAGATACCTGATGAGTTTTGCCTGCAATCCCCCTATCCCAATCCCTTCAATCCGCTGACGACGTTCAAGGTCGAATTGCCGGTGGCTTCTTGGGTGACGTTGGAAATCTTCGACGTCAGTGGAAGGTCATTAGGTTTTGTCCTTGATGGCTGGCGTTCGGCGGGGTATCACGAGATGACGTTCGATGCGGCGGGACTGGCGTCGGGAGTGTACGTGTACCGGCTGGAGGCGGGGGAGTTCAGGGCATCGGGGAAGATGGTGCTAATGAAATAGAAAATGAAGAAGCCGATATTCTAACTCACATATTCTCATACGGTGGAGGCTGCAATGAAAACCATCATTATTTCATTATCACTTCTAGCATTGTTCTCAGTCAATAGTATTGCTCAACCTCCGAATATACTTTGGACGCAGACCTATGGGGGGAGCAGCTGGGATGAAGCGTACAACGGACAGTTAACCACGGACGGTGGTTATATTTTGGTCGGTGGAACTCACTCCTTCGGAGCGGGCAATTCAGACGTCTATCTGGTCAAAACCAACGCTTCGGGCGATACCCTCTGGACGAGCACATATGGGGGTGTTGGCAGTGATTATGGACTAAGTGTTTACCAGACCCTGGATGGAGGTTATATCCTCACCGGAGCCACGGATTCCTTCGGAGCGGGCGGTGATGACGTATACGTGGTCAAGACGGATGCGTCCGGAAATGCGACATGGACCCAGACTTATGGAGGGAGTAGTGGCGATTATGGCTGGAGTGTTCGACAAACGCTGGACGGGGGGTACATCATCGCGGCTCAGACAGCATCCTTCGGCGCAGGAATGGCTGACTTTTACCTGGTCAAAACGGATGCGTCCGGGAACATATCGTGGGCCCGGACTTATGGTGGCAGTTCTGGAGATTGGCCCTACTGCGTTCAGCAAACCCAGGATGGGGGGTATATAGTAACCGGGGAAACGGAGTCGTTCGGCGCAGGAAATAATGATATATACTTAATCAAGACGGATGCCTCCGGTGACACTGCCTGGACCCGGACATTCGGCGGAATTTACTACGAAATAGGCTGGTGCGTCCAGCAAGTTCAGGATGGTGGGTATGTCATCGTTGGAGATACCTACTCATTTGGTTCGGGGAGCTATGATCTGTACCTGATCAAGACGAATGCGAACGGGAATGCCAGTTGGACGCAGACTTTTGGTGGCGGATTGAGCGATTACGGTTATTGGGTGGAGCAATTGCCGGACGGAGGGTATATCTTAACCGGAATCACCGGCTCTTTTGGTGCAGGGGCTCATGACGGTTACATTGTCAGAACGGACAGTTACGGAAATGAACTCTGGACTCAAACGGTTGGGGGAACTGAAACCGAAAATACGTTTAATGTACAGCAAACGCCGGATGGCGGCTACTTTGTCGGTGGGTACACGTATTCCTATGGCGCCGGCGAGAGCGACCTCTATCTGGTGCGGCTTGAGTCGGATCCCGTTCCTGTCGAACCGCAAAAGGATTTAAGTGGAGATATACCGACCGAATTTTCCCTGCAGTCGCCCTATCCCAATCCTTTCAATCCGGTGACGACGTTCAGAGTTGAGTTGCCGGTTGCAAGTTGGGTGACGATTGGGGTGTATGATATTGCCGGGCGACCCGCCGGGTCGCCCCTACAGAGGGGATGGATGCCAGCGGGGTATCACGAGGTGACGTTCAATGCTTCAGGATTGGCGTCGGGAGTGTACGTGTACCGGCTGGAGGCGGGGGAATTCAGCACCTCGGGGAAGATGGTGCTGATGAAGTAGAAGGCGGGGGAAGCACCCCCGCCCTACGAACGAAATAATCAAAGGCGATCCTGAAGTTTTCGGGATCGCTTTTTCTGTTTTTCCCATTCAACCCAGAATCGGCTTGACTTTCATCTCTCATGTTCTTAAATTACCCGCGCTATAACATGGTAGAGGGATCATGCAGTATATTCACTACCGCTTCGGCGACCAGGAAAAGTGGGGAAGGGTGGAGGGAGACAGCGTGGTCGAACTATCAGCACCCCCCTGGACGGACAATTTACAGGAAGGCCGTCGCTTCACTCCCGACCCTGATCTGCCTCACCTGCCGCCCTGTGAACCGACCAAGATCGTCTGCGTGGGCAAAAACTATTCAGCCCACATCCAGGAGCTTCACCCGGGTGAAGACATCCCCAAAGAGCCGCTCCTCTTCTTGAAACCACCTTCGGCGCTGCTCCCACCCGGTGGCACGATCCTGATTCCTCCCCAGAGCGAACGGGTGGACTACGAGGGTGAAGTTGCCGTAGTCATAGGCCGGGAGCTATCCTGGGGATCTGTTGAGGAGGTTCGGCGAGCCATTTTTGGCTATACGCTGGCCAACGACGTGACAGCCCGCGATCTGCAGCGGAAAGACGTGCAGTTCACCCGCGGAAAGGGATTCGATACGTTCTGTCCGGTGGGACCTCTGCTGTGTAAAAACCTGCCCGAAGGCGCTGGACTGGTCACCGAGGTTAACGGTGAAGTGCGTCAAAAGGCGCCGCTGACCCAGATGATTTTTTCACCGGAAGAGATTGTGGGTTATGTCTCCCGGATCATGACCTTATTGCCTGGTGACATTATCCTGACCGGGACTCCTGAGGGCGTGGGGCCCTTAAAGCCCGGAGATGTGGTCGAAGTGGAACTGCAGGGGCTCGGCATCCTGCACAACGCCGTGAAAACCAGGGAAGCGTCATGAGCACTTACAAGAAACTGCTCGACATCCTGGCTCAGAAGGGCGCTGGTTTCCTCGTACTCTTGGATCCCGATAGCGCCGAGCCCGAAGAACTTGCAAAAAGAGCCGCTCTTTGTCAGGAAGCCGGCGCAGATGCTCTTTTGATCGGTGGTAGTCTGATGCTGCGGGATGGATTTTGCGAAGCTGTTAAGGCGGTGAAGCAGGAGTGCACCATCCCCTTGATCATCTTCCCCGGTGGCCCGGGCCAATTGAGCGGAGATGCGGACGCGGTGCTTTTTCTCTCTTTGATCTCCGGTCGCAATCCGCAGTACTTGATCGGGGACCACGTCATCGCCGCTCCGAGGGTCAAACGCCTGGGTCTCGAGGCGATTCCCACAGGGTATATGCTGATTTCATCGGACGTGCCCACCGCGGTGGAATTCATGTCCGACACCCGGCCCTTGCCGCTGGATAAACCCGGCCTGGCGGTGGCGCATGCACTGGCCGGTCAGTACCTGGGTTTGAAACTGATCTACCTTGAAGCCGGTTCGGGAGCGAAAACCAGCGTGCCGGAAGAGCTGATCACGGCTGTCGATGAGTGGATAGAACTGCCCTTAATCGTCGGTGGAGGCATCCGGACGCCGGAAGAGGCGGCCGCCAAGGTCAAAGCGGGCGCTGATTTTATCGTCGTTGGTAACACCATCGAAGAAAATGCGGGTGCTGACTTGATAAAGTCTCTTTCTAATGCCGTTCACGCGGCGGGTAAAGCAAAGTAAAGAAGCATGAGACACATTGTAGCAACAATGATCTTAAACCTCCGTATATTATTCTACGGAGTGTTGTTGTCTCTGGTCGTAGGCTCTGTTGCGACCGCGCTGGAGTACAAGAAAGAAGTGTTTCTGAGATTTCCGACTTTTTGGGTTGAAGGTGGTGAAGGCCCTAATTTGGGACCGCAGTTATCCGGCCCCAGTAGGTTGGGAATTGACAACAAGGGTCGAATGTTTTTATATGAGAAAGAGGGCATGTGTTTTTACGATCAGGATGGTCACAAATACCGCGTTTTTAATTTGAGAGACGATCGAGGAAAGAATCTTAATTCTGGTCGTCTCTGTTTCGATGAAGAAGGTTATATATACACGTCGAATAATATTTCCGGTGAGGTCACAGTCAAGAAATTCAATCCTGAGGGTGAACTAATCGGCGTCATGAAAAATGACCTGAGCGCAATGCCAGATCACCGGAAGGAACGTCCCTTTTTGGGTAAATTTATTCATTATATTCCGGAATATGGGCTCGTTCTCAATGGACCGCAGTGGGAACATATCCCCATTACCTTTTCAGAAGGCATTAATCCTGAAATGACACTCAATGACAAAATAATCAA
>JALGZU010000242.1 GCA_025774735.1 candidate division LCP-89 bacterium
CCTGGACCTGTTCGGGTGGATCCACCGCCTGCAACTTCACTGCGGTAATCAGGAGACCCGTTTGGTAGAGATCCATGAGCTGCTGCAGATGCACGCGGGTGTCGTCCTGTACCTTGGCTCGGCCTATCGTCAAGATGTCGTCAATTTTCATGCTGCCGGCCACGCCGCGCAGAGCCGTTTCGGCGGCATCCATCAAGGTGCGCTGGTCGGCAACGCCTTCTGGATCCCAGACTTTAAAGAGGTAGTTCGGAAGATCGCTGATGCGGTATTGAACCACTACGCGGACGTTGACCAGGTTTTCGTCGCCGGTGATCATGAGAGATTCCACCGGGTAGGACTTGATGCGGGCGGGTGGTCCCGGATGCACCGTTCTGAAGCCCAGCTCCATGCTGCGAATTTCTTCGACCTTGACGACGTCAACCTGTTCGACCGGCGCCGGGATGTGGTAGTGCGGTCCCGGTCCGGCGGTGGTTGTCATTTTACCGAAGCGTCGCTCGACGCCCATCTCACCCGGCTTGACGATATAGATACCCGTCAGAAGCCAGATGATGGCGATGGCGCCGATGAAATAGGCCCACAAACGGCCCGGGCCTTTGCCGAAAAACTTCGCCCGCAAGTTTCTGATTAACGGACTGTTCAGAAACTCTTCCATCGATTGATCCATAGGCTCCTCCAAATGACCTAATTGATTTATCGCTTGATTTTTTAGGTTGTTATTTGGTAAATTTAACCCGTCAGATTATAAGACGCCCGACAGATGGATAACCTATCCCCAATATGGTCTAATCGAATCACATTGTCAAGGGAGATCTTGGCTGAATGCGTTAAAAAAATAGCGGGCAGTACAAATCTATAATTTGACCTGGGGCTGTATCGATTCGATACTCAGTTGCCTATAAATGGCGCCGCCTGATATTCCAAATCGTTGAGAAATATATACATAGTAACGGTCTGAAATTTGCAGACTCAAAATGATCGAGTTATTCGACACATTCATTACGCTAACACAGTGGAGAGTCATATGAGGCAAAGAATACTCTGTGCGGGATTGTTGCTTTTTCTGCTGTCGTCGTTATCATTTGGGGGGGAAGACCTCTTCCATCAGGCGTGGGATCATGCCTGGCAAGGAGAGTACAAAGCGGCGGTGAAGGGGTATCTGAAATTTGCCAAAGCGAATACCGGGCACGATCTGGCGCCTGTGGCGTTGTTCAATGCCGCCAGCATTCATCAGGTGGAGATGGGGGATTTGGATGCGGCGGAAGGAGGTTTTCAGGAACTGCTGAATCGCTATCCTGATACCAAGTGGGCGGCCGAAGCTTTCAACCGACTGGCTGAGATCGCTCTCGCTCGCGAGGATGTCAGGAGCGCTGTCGATCACTACCGCCAGGCTCTGATGCACTCATCGGGTGATGACTACCGGATGCCGGACACATGGATTGCAGGTGTGATGGGAGGTTGCCGGGAGAGTTTAGCGGGCCTGGATGATCCGGTTCTGACGGTAGAGATCTATAAGGATATAAACGCCTACATTCCGTCCGGTGATGTGGCGGCCGAGGCGGCTTACAGCCTGGCGACTGCTCTCAAAGCTACGGATCGTGTGGAAGAGGCCGCGCGCGAACTGGTCAATTTAATGGACCGCTACCCGAATTCGACCTACACCGCCTCCGTCATGCGGGAAGATCGGGATTTCGTCAATCAATACCACGATTACGCTTGGGAAGATCTTGAACTGATGCGCCAGGGCGAACAGTTCTACCGCCAAGGTCAGTACGAACAGGCCAGAGAGGTCTTTGAGGATATTTACGCCCGCTACCAGGGAAATCCATTGTCGGAAAATGCGGGATACCGGATGATCGGCGCTGAAGTACATCTGATGGGCGATTTTGACGTCGCGACCGGGAAGTTGCAGGCTTACATCGATGAATATCCCGACGGAGTACTCGTTCAGGCCGCCGGGGAGGTGTTGACCGCCTACGAAGAAATCCTGCAATTAAAGGATCGATTGGACTTCGATCCGGAAGATTATACCACCCATGAGCGCCTTGGGCGTAGGTTTATGCGACTACGTTTTTTCGACCAGGCGGTGGAGCATCTGGAGAAGGCGACCACCGACACGGCCCTCGACGTCGCTCATCTGAGTCTCGGCTACGCTTATCTCAATATGGGGAATCCGGAAGAGGGCATCGCAGCGTTTGAACGCTACCTGTTGAAAAATCCGGATGACGGGAATACATACAACCGGATCGGCTATGCTTACCTGGGATTGGGACAGTTGGACGAAGCCCTGAAGTGCTTCGAACGGTACCGGGAACTGGAGCCCGACAATCCTAACTCCCATGACAGCTACGCCGAGTGCTTGATGAATATGGGGCGGTTGGACGAAGCCATTGCCGAATACCGGCGGGCGATAGAGATCAATCCCGACTTTACCAACCCCTATTTTATGTTGGGGAACATATTCAGGGGGCAGGATGATACAGAGAAGGCTCTCGAGTACTATCGAGAATACCTGAATCGCGATCCCAGTGGATTTCTGAGTACACAGGCGCGGGCGGCTGTCGATTCCTTGAGTCAAAGATAAACTATAGATACAACTGCAAGCCGGAGGAGGTATGGCACTAACTCGCAGGGAGTTCATTAAGAGTGGTTTGGGCGCCGTCGCCGCGGCGTCGGTGACGTCGCTGCCGTTGTTATCCCACGTTGCGGAAGCTGGCAAACTGTCAGCGAAAATGCCGTTGCTGATGGTGGCAACGGGCGATTCGCCCGCCCTGAACGTTCGAAAGGCTGTCGAAGCTCTGGGCGGAATCGAGAAGTTCATCAAACCGGGGGATAGGGTATTTCTCAAACCGAACAGCATTACAAGAGTCGGACCGGAATTCGCGGCAAACACCCATCCCGACGTGGTGGCTGAGGTTGCGCGCTTGTGCCGAAAGGCTGGAGCATCCGAGATCTGGGCTTACGCTCACGACGATCCCAGCAGCTGGATTCACAACGGTATAGGTAACGCGATTGAAGCGTCCGGAGGGATTATTGGCGCTGCAAATGCGGTTACGGCTTATCAGCAGGTGAACCTGCCCATGGGCCTGATTTTGCGAGATACTATGGTGATCAGGGAATTTCTCGAAGCCGACGTTTTCATCAATCTCCCCGTCGCCAAGCATCATGCTGCAGCGCAGCTTACTCTCGCCCTGAAGAACTACATGGGCTTGAACTGGGATCGGCAGATCATGCACCGGACCGATCTGGATCAGACCATCGCCGACCTGGTCACCGTGCGCAAGCCGGATTTAACCGTCATCGACGCAACCCGCATGATGCTCAACAACGGTCCCAGCGGGCCTGGCACTGTGCGGGAGGAGAGGACCATCGTCGCGTCAACTGACATCGTCGCCGCCGACGCCTACACAGCCACCCTGTTCAAGCATGAACCCGGCGAAATCCGGCACATCCGTTTCGCAGCCGAGATGGGCCTGGGTGTAGCTGATCTGAAGAAAATGGAAATTCGCAAATTAACCGTATGAGAGCGGCTGTATAATTGAAAATAGTCATTAAAAAAGCGACCCGATCAGGTCGCTTTTTTCTTTGCAGATTTCAGCCCTATTTCAGCAGTAGCAATTTCTCCGTCGCATTGACGTCACCGCTGCGGAAATTCAGCAGGTAGACACCCGAAGCCTGATCCGAGGCGTTCCAGTGAAGGGTGTGTGAGCCGCTCATCAGATAGCCATCGTTGAGTACCGCGACCTGGCGGCCGTGGATGTCGTAGACGGTAATTTCTACGGCCGAACTCTGAGGTAGATTGAATTCCACCTGCGTAACCGGGTTGAAGGGATTGGGCCGGATGTCGACGGAGAACTGTTCGGTAGCTTGTGTTTGGATGACAGCCGCTTCTTCCCAACCATAGATACCCCAATCGTTATAGCTGCTTCCCAGGTCTATACCGGCTTCCTTGGTGAAAGGGAACCCTTCCGAAGCCATGATGACATCGGGATAATCCCCGGCGATGCCGTAGTAGTAGTAGTCACCGGCGGGTGCACCGGCCGGGATCTGCTGGGTTAAGGTGCGGGAAATGTTGGCGCCGGGGATCAAGGACAGGTTTTCACGCAGCAGAATCGGTCCATAGGGAGTTCCGTTGGGCAAGTCCGCCATAATCCAGAAGTCGAATATCTGCATCACCGGGCTGACGTTCTCCACACCCGCTGTGTAGTCGAACGATCCGCCGCTGGCAGGAATCACGATGGGTGGACTTATTGGATCCATAGTCACAAGAAGGGTGGGTGCCACCACGTCGAATGCTCCCAGCAGGGTGTTGTTGTTCTCGCTGAATTCCTCCACCATGTTGTCGGGATCGATAAACCACTCGTAGTAATGGTAGCCCTCTTCTGCTGTCCAGGGTACCGCAACCGTCATGTAGGTTGTCCCCGATGACACACTGGTGATGGGTTCGATGTAGTAACCTTCACCGTCCAGGTTTACGAGGTTGTAGAAGGAACCGGAAGGCCCCGATCCCATGGGCACTGACCAGTGCATCACCAGCAGAACATCCTCACCGGCAACGGGATCCGTTGGCAGGGGAACCGTGTCCGCATCTGCAACCCAGGCGCTGTCAGCCTGGAAATCGTAGGCCGTTTCGGGCAGCACCAGGAAAACCTCTTCAAGGATGTTGTTGTCTTCGTTGTTTTCAGGTATGATGTCGTCGGCGTCAACGGTCCAGCGGAGGGTGTGTTCTCCCAGAAGAGCAGTCCAGGCGTTGGA
>JALGZU010000243.1 GCA_025774735.1 candidate division LCP-89 bacterium
GTTCTGCGGTGGCAAGGGGGGTTCCGCCCACACAATTGACTTGGCACCCCTGCACACCGAACCCCCCGGTGACGAGGACTATTCCGTTCGGGAGAAGAGTCGCCGTATGGGAAGTTCGACTGGTGGCCATATTTCCGGTGGGAGACCACGTGCCGACGGACGGATCGAACAGCTCGGCCGTCCCGAGAGGACCACCCGCGGAGTTCGTGCCCCCAATGACCAAGACCGTCCCGTCCTGTAGGAGAGTCGCAGTCTGACCCTTGCGGGGGGAGGCTAGACTGCCGGTGGCGTCAAACGTTCCAGTTGAGGAATCGTACAACTCTGCTGAAGCAGTAGTGGGAAAATCACCGCCGACGACCAGCACTTTGCCGTTTGGCAGAAGTGTTGCGGTATGAGCCGTCCCGCGACGGATCAGACTGCCAGTTGAGAAGAACATCTCGGAGGAATCACACGCATCGCCTAGACCGTCGCCATCGAAATCGAACTGGAGCGGGTTGACGGTGGAGAGACAGTTGTCACACGCGTTTCCGACCTCGTCACTATCCACATCCTCTTGAGTCGGATTGAAGGTCGATGTACAGTTGTCGCAAATGTCACCCAAATCGTCACCGTCCTCGTCCTCCTGAAAGGGGTTCGGAGTGTTGGGACAGTTGTCTACAAAACAAGTATTCGTCGGAAATTGCGGATTCCCAAATCCGTCCCCGTCTGTATCGGTGCAGGTATCACACGCATCCCCCAATCCGTCTTCATCGAGGTCATCCTGCGACGGATTGAAGGTCGATCCGCAGTTGTCACAGGCATCGCCCACACCGTCGCTGTCACCATCGATCTGGGTAGGATTTGAGACGAATCTGCAGTTGTCCAGGCTGTCCACCAACCCGTCGCCATCGCTATCCGGTTCAAGAGGGCCGAACTCATATGCGCCGATGTCACAAGCCGATCCTTGCGGGCGGGGTACGCCGCGCTGGTCGGTGGCTTCACAGGTATTTCCGCCGCTGCCGGGTGGGGCGGGATTCCCGGCGTCAATGGCAGGACTGCCGGCAAGGAGCGCGTGGGTGAAAGTAGGACCGCCGTTGTCTTGCAATGGACCGATTCGTGGGTCAATTGGGAAAGCCGGGGAGCCGATCAAATCCCCTGTCGTGTTGTTAATGGTGCAAGAAGCAGCTCCGATGAGATTGTTGCCGAGAGAATCGAGGCTAAGACTATTCTTGCAATCCGATGTACCCGTCGCACCATTTCCTGAGACAATACTGTTCCTGAGGGTTGTTTTTCCGCTTCCGCTTCTGAAAATGCCGATGGGTATGTTATTAGTGATTGTTGTGTTGTTCAGAGTCGTTGTAGCAATGTCAAAGTTGAGAAGCGCTGGGCCTGCACAAAAACTAGTTGAGGCTACATTTCCGCTGATAGTGCTGTTTGTGACCGTAAGGTTTCCTTCGTTGAAGATACCGCTGCCGTTGCATAGTTTGGAGCTGCCATTGCCGGTCACCGCACTGTTTCGGAGCGTAACCACACCGATTCGGGAATTATAAATCCCACCCCCATTCCCGCCGGAGATTTCGGAATCCAGCTTGTTTTCAGTAATATTGACAACTTCAAGAGTCAATTCCCCGTCGTTATAAATTCCACCACCATCTCGGATAGAATCACCGTTTTGGATTGTCACGCCCGAGATGGTTACGTTGGGCGAGCCGGCGATCTGAAAAACACGATCCGTTCCATTCCCATCGATGAGGGTAGTCACCGCGTTGGCGCCGTTAAGAGTCAGATCACTCTTGATGTCGAGATCTCCAGTGGTGGAATCGTCTTCGTCACTGCCGACAATGGTCAGTCTGTAAATTCCCACCGGAAGGATAATGACATCGGGTCCAGGTAAAGCGTTGGCCTCCTGAATTGCTGCGCGGAGAGTGCAAGTTTCAGCAACAGTTGCGCATACACCGTCGCCAGGAATCGCGTCCACATCGTCAACGTTGTTGTCAACCGCGAAGTTCACCGCCCGTGCTGATGTTGCGAACCCACCCGCCAACGCTGCCGAGACTCCAAGAAAACTCACATATTTTCGAAACCTTCCGACCCAACTTACTGGTTTCGACATGGTAGTTCCCCCTTTTAAAGAATCCTCCTGCTTGTCAATTTTACGAATGCATTACCTCGAAGAAATGACCTGCCTCCGATGAATTGTCCTAGTCTTTACCGGGGGTTTTCAAAATTGTAAAGACCACAATCCCGGCCTGAAAACCGTATTCAGGTCCACCAGGTTCTTTGAAAGCAAAATTGGTTTAATCTTCGACACGCTCTTCGAAAGATAGATTTCGATCAAAAACCTTTCCGTGAACATTTTGGGCAAAGTTTAAAAACTAAGGATTGTTAAAGACTTTGCCGAGCATTCAATCTCCCTCGGATTATGTAACCGAATTAGGTTCCACTAACCCTTTGACGGCCTTAATCAGGCCACCGTTGGGAGGCAAGTTCGCACTTTCTGACTTTTCCCCGCTTTGGGTAGGTTAGGCTAGATGATTTTGGGGTTGACTCTTTTTAGAACATATTGACACTTGTATGTCAAGAAATTTTTTGATTAATTGTGAACATTAATGTTTAGATGAGGGAAAAATTATGCCACAAATGTTAAAGGATCAATATCTTGGTGAAGCCGTCCACCGATTTTAATTCCACCAAAAACTGCATTTCTTGTCTAATCGAACGGTTTTGTTCTCTTTCATTCCGTCAAATTCAGACTCAAAATATCCGTTTACCTGGAATTTCCAGCGAATCCTTCTCCCAAATATAATTTGAGACACACCTCTGGGATCACTTCCGACACAAAAATTTTTTCTTGTGGATTAGGCAGCTCGGCTCAATTCAACCAAGGGGAGGTGCCTGCGCCCGGAGAAATAACTGACCTGCATCTCCAATTGCCTTCCCCGCCTTCCCTTCACCGGAGCAACAGGTGCTGCACATGGGGATCCCCTGGGCCATTTCCTGCGCGGCTCCCAGCGTGGGGCAAGGCTGGCTGGCCGGAGATTGTTATAAACCTCATCAGGCGTCCGGGCCTTCATTGCGGAATGTGGCCGGTGAGTGTTGTACCAATCGACAAAAAAACTCAACTCCCTTCGAAAGCCGGACTGTGTGAATGGAATGAGTATTTTCCTCGTCCCTTCGTTCTTCATCGTCCGGATGATCCGCTCGATCACTGAGATACTGCCGTACTTGCCGACGGCACCGAACCGCTGCCGGATCTTTCGCCGGCGGCACCAGCGGCGGAATCCCTCGTCTGTAAACTGAGTTCCCTGATCTGTTATCAGGTGCCGGGGTTTCCCTTCTCCCCTTCTGGTCAAACGGCTGAAGAAATCACGCACGGCCCTGGATTTGGGTTGGTTATCGAAAATCTCGAATCCCAGGATCCGCCTCGAGTAGTGATCGACAGCGACTGCCACCCACCAGCAAAAAGGCCATTGCTGCGGGAGGGCGTAAGGAATCCACGCGGCCCAGAAACCAAGGGAGGTCGGAACCGTCGTGAGGTCAATGTGCCAGATATCGTTTGGAAAGCGGGAACGGACCAGTCGCTTCGGTTTCACCCGGACCGCCTCGGGTTCCCGTCGAGGCCTGTCTTTCAGCATGCGGTCCACGGTGGTCGAACTGAGGTGCAACCCGGCGCGGCAGAGGACCTGGGCGATCCTGGTTTTACCCATTGCAGGGCACAAAACCTTGAGCCGTCTTACCATGTAGGCCACAAAGTGGGGGTATTTGTTGACAGGCTCGATTGTCTGGATGAGGGCCTCCGGTCCTTTTTCGTCCAGCCGCCCCATCCAGACGGTGACGGTGGCCGCAGTCAGTTGCATCCGATCTGCGACCTGATCTGCCGACCAACCCCGGGCGGCCCGCAACTCCAGGATGGCCAACCGCTCTATGGGATGGTAGTGGGGCCGGCGATGGGCCGGGAGCCGCTCCATTCGGGCATCCTTGAGGCGCATCTCCTCGCTCAGGAGGTTCACCTCCTGCCGAAGCCGATCGAGCTCCTGACGGAGGCGAACCAGGGCATCGCTGTGGTGCGCTGCCCGGGCACGGACACAGGTCAGAGAGTAGTGGGCCAGGGAGATAGTTTGAAGGACTGCAGAGCGAATCCGCCGTGGCCAGCTTCTGGGCAAGGGGATCTCGGGGTGTGGCTTGCCCGGCATGGAAACCTCCGAGAAAGAATCAAGGGAAAATCGTGCCGGGCTGTAGAATAATGGATTGAGGAACAAGGACCTAACATGCTAGGTGCCGGAGGCAAAGATTCGCTGGACCACTACTTTATCTCTTGATATCACCCTGATTTCTGCCAATTTCGCCTAGTCTGCGAGCGCATTGAGGATTCACATAAATCAGGTCGTCAGGGAAGCCCCCAGCAATGGCATTTACTCTCGTTCCTGCCGAGATTTTAATCCACCTCTTTCGCCTGCCCCAAAAGCCAAAGTCCCAGGACGAATCGACTTGCCGGTTGGATCAACGGGTAGCCCCAGTGCGCTATACCTCGAATTGTACTGGATGGAACGAAAAGACTGAGGGACGTCACACTTCCAAGCACCGCAGCCAGCGTGAGCCCCCAAGCCACGACGCGCTGGAGCCCAATCCCGCCTCGCATAGATACGGCAAACAGGCTTGCGGAGCAGATGAAGGCAATCAGAAGAAGACCAAAAAGCCCTCCCCAGATTTCATCGAAACGCCTGATGGCTTCCTGTAAAACCTCAATACGTGCGGAATCCGTT
>JALGZU010000244.1 GCA_025774735.1 candidate division LCP-89 bacterium
CTGGTTCAACAGATGGGGGCATATCTGCCTGTAAAAGAGATTGGGATCGAAGAATTTATGACAGGGCGATGGTGGGAAGCAGCAGAATCGCTCTTGCAACAGTCCTTCCCGCCTCCTGTGGACTGCAGCGGTGCGGAAGTCGCGGCCGAACATCTTCTGGCGCACATGAACCGTTGATATAGCTGCCTATAGAGCACTATTTTAGAAGAAATGCCCCGGATTACTGTTCCGGGGCGTTGGTTTTTTCGAGGGAAATTGAGTTCTTATAGCAATTTCTGGATCTCCTCGATTATCTGGGCGGACGTAAAGGGCTTTTTTATGAACAGGAGCGCTCCACTCTCAAGAGCCTCCTCGGCCTGTTTGCGATAGGGCGCACCCGTGATGACGATAATTTTGGATTCGGGTTTGCGTTTCATGATTTCCCGGGTGGCCTCGATGCCGGTCATCCTCGGCATGAGGATATCCATGACGATGATGTCGTAGTCGTTATCAGCAGCCAGCTGAACGCCCTCGAAACCGTCCTGAGCGGCATCGGCTGACCAGCCCTCAAGCTTGAACAACTCGACCAGGTAATTACAGATGTTCTCTTCGTCGTCAACGACGAGGATACGCGCGTCCAATTCTCCCTCCAGGATGATCAGGTTATTAAATGAACCGAAATCGGCTCAGGTTCCACGAACAACATTACTTCTCCTGCGGATCAGGCGCATTCACGACCAGAATTTGATCGGGAGATACCTTTTTCAGTTTGGTTTTCCGGCCTGATGGGTAGAGGATCTCCAGCTTGACCGGGGCGTCGTCATGGCCCAATCCGAAGTAGATGACCCGGGAATGTTGCGAAGTCGTTCCCTTGCCCCCCGCCAACTCTCTCATCTGGCGTTCTTTTCCTCTCTTAAGTAGAACCCTGGTGCCGTACCCGCTTCCGGGAATGCGAAGATCGACCTCTAACCAGTGGTTTTCCGTCCCCAAATTACGCAGCAACCGGACGCCTTCATTCGACCCTACTGCGAGATCCAGATCCCCATCGTTGTCGAAATCGCTGAAGGCGCACCCCCAGGCGTTCGTAATCCTCGCTCCAGCGAGGAAGGTGACGTCTGTGAAACGGTTCCAGTCGGGGTCGTTCAGGTAGAGGAAGGAACGCCTGTTCGGGTAGATAGATGTTATGAACAGATCCAGGTCCCCATCGGCATCCACATCACCCCAGGCTGGATCGGAGTGGGTCTCTTCGTACTTGATCCCCCACTCGGCTCGGACATCCCGGAAGAGACCTCCCTCATCAAGGCGGTTCTCGTAGAGGACTGACCGGTTGGAAAATTCAATGTAGCGTGGATGGGCCAGGTTGGCGGTGAACAGGTCCAGATCTCCGTCGTTGTCGAAATCCCCCCATTCCGAGCCGATGGTGTGCCCACACCAGCCGTCTCTTTCCACGCCGGCGATTTTGTAAAAGGAGGCTCTGTTTTCAAACTGCCCATTATCCCCTCGCATCCAGAGCAGATTTTCCTGGAGGCGGTAATTGGAAACGTAGATCTCCTGTCTACCGTCACCGTTGAAATCTCCCCAGTTCACGCCCCGCCCGCAGAGATTCTCGCCGAAGGGCGGCGTCAATCCGGTTTCAGGCCCGAACTTCTGGAAGCGGAATCCGAGGGGCGATCCGGGATGGGCCGTCCCCCTGTAGATCTCCCCAGGCGGCGCCTTCTGTGGGAAAGCCGTCGCCAATTTCACCGATTTGAGCCGTCACGTCGCGGAATTCGGGTAGGCCATCGTGATTATTTTCATCATTCAGGAAAAGGCGGTCACCGCCGTCATCGCCGCCATTTCCGGCGCAGAAGAGATCCAGGTCACCATCCAGATCGACGTCCGCCCAGACGCCGCCGCGAATGCCATCCCCGTGCAGGCCGCATAGATCGGTTACTTCCTCGAATTCCGTTCCCACCCGGTTCAGGAAGAGACGCCTGCCTCCCAGAAGGAGGTCGTCATAACCGTCGCCGTTGGCGTCTCCCCAGGCCACGCGAGAGGCGTTGACTCCGGATAAACCGAGCATATCGGTGGCATCTTCAAAGCGGGGACCAGCATAGCCTTTTCGGATTCGAGCATGGCTGATCAGATCGTCCTCCGCATCCACAAACCGCTCCTCGAACAGTTTTTGAACGGCTGAATCCGCTTTCTGAGTCCATTTCCCGCGCGCATCTCCTTCGATGAGCGCATCAATGTAATGATCGAAGGCCTCCTGGGCATTTCCCAGCATCGCATATTTTGAGCCTGATGGAGCACCGGTTTCTTCTTGGGGGAAAACTACTGGGGGCGGAATTCGCAAGAAATACGTACCTATTTCAGCGATCCTGCCCAGATAGAAATGGAAGGCGGCTCCAGTGCCTTCGTCGTCAACGCCGAAGCCGCTGTTTTTAAGGCCATCCTGCAGCCACAACCGCGCTTCCGCATTCCGACCCATCTGATTCAGCAGACGGGCCATGTTCAGGCGGGTGTCGGCGTAGAGCTTCTTTCCCTCCATGACGCGTCGTTCCACGTGCTTGAGCGGTTTACCGCGCCAGCCGCGGCAGTTATCCACGGCTTTGCGCGCCAGGGGCAGCAGGCTGTCGGGACTCACGCCGTGATCCAACAGATGATTGACTGCACGTTCGTATGGTAAAGGATTTTCGGGATCGTCGGCCATCCACTCGTTAAGTGCGGACCGGAGAGCGTTCAGATCCCCAATTCGGCTCAAGGAGTGGGTCAGATAGAGCCAGACAGTCTCCCGGAACTGACTGGTCCTGTAGTCGGCGAGAAATTGACGGATGTAGGCGACTTTAGCGCTGTCATCCCTCCAGATCGGATAAAGCCCTTCATAGAAGCGGTCTGAAAGGATTTCATAGCCCGCGGGAGTGTCGGGGTAGAGTAGCAGGATGCGGCGGGTCAGTTCCTCGGCCAAAAGGCTGTCCCCGATCACGGCGGCACCCTGCCGGGCGGTGTTCAGAGTCTCCCAATCCCAGGGATAATCCTCAAGAAAATCTGCGATCTCCCGCTTCACCGCCTGCCGGGCGGATTTGATCAATACGCTATCCCCTTCCGCCAGGGCGAAAATCGCGTGCCACCTCTTTGAATAGGCGTCGCGGCGCTGTGGATCGAACAGGCTGACGATGTATAACCAATCCATGGCGTCCAGCCACCGGCGCGCCTCGAAATAGGTCAGCGCCACCTCGTAAGTTGCCTCATCGTTGACGGGATCGACCTCGAGGATGCGGTTGAAGTTGTCGATCGCCCCATCGATGAGACGCCGCGATCGCAGCTCCCGGCCTTCGTCCAGCCATTCCTGGAACTTCTCACCCGGATCGGAGCGCCACAGGAACGAGAAGAGACCTTCGGCCTGCACGAGCACCCCGCCACCCAGAAACGGCAATGCCGTCAGCGCCAGCATGACCAGGCCGAGGGCCAAGATATGTTTCCCTTTTACGGGATCAGGGATCACTCTTGTGTCTCCCTGCGGAGAAATAGTCGTTCAAAATTTGAGGGTGATCGAAGGCCAGGTCGCCGGGCAGTCCGTCCTGCTTGAATATCCCGATTTCCGCGGCGTCGTCTGCGGCTGAGGGACTCCCCTCCCCCCTGGCGATGAACACGGTGCTGATGGTGTGCACCCGGCGGTCCCTGGCGGGGTCGGAATAGACCCGAAACTGGCGCAAGTCGCGAAGTTCCAACCCGGTCTCCTCCCTGGCTTCACGCGCTGCGGCCGCTTCCGCGCTCTCGCCGTACTCCACAAAGCCGCCGGGAATCGCCCAGCCGTGTGGAGGATTCTTGCGCTTGATCAGAACGATGCCTCCCTCCATCTCGATGATGATATCCACGACCGGCTTGGGATTGTCCCAGACCGGGATCTCTTTCTGGCAGTGGGGGCAGGTAAGGCGGCGTTTCAGAACGGACTCCTCCAGACAATAACCGGCGCCGGTCAGGCGGGCATAACCCGCCGCGATAACTTTACAAAGATACAGGTTTTTAGCAATCATACAAGGATTTTCTGCTTCAAACCGCGATCCGGGGTCTTCTGATGGCTTCGAAAAATTGACTTCGCCGCTCAAAATTACTTGACATTGGACAAAAAAATGGTTATAATATAGTATTAACTTTCGTCAATTCGTCTATCTCGCGGAGGTCCATAATGCATTTTGGAGGCATTCGGACGAAAATTTTGTTCCTGCTGGTGACGATCCTGCTCTGTTGCAGCCCCTTCCTGCAGCCGGCTCAGGCGATCTGGCACAACATCCTGGCCGAACATTTCAGCGACCCCGCCGGAAGCTGGCCCTGGGGAAACTGGACCATCCAGCCACCTCCCGGGGTGCCGTTCAGCTGGGGGATTCAGAACTACGTCTTCTACCTGACCGGGCAGGACGTGCAGAGCATCTGGTGCGTCGGTTCGCCGGACCTCCTCGATCCCGAATTCGATCCCTACCCGTCCAATACGAGCTCCTGGGTAAAATGGGGTCCCATCGACCTTACAGACGCGGTGGCGGCTCGGGCCACCTTCTGGTATTACTCGGACTGCGAACCGGTGGTGGATTACTTCCGCTGGGGCGCCTACCCCTCCAACTCCTTCAACATGTATGAGGCGGATCTCGTCAGCGGCTGGAATTACAACCAGAACTGGTATTACGGGATCGTCGATTTCGACACCCTGGAGGGCGGTGCGGTGAGTCTGTTGGGCGAAGGCAGCGTCTACCTGGTTTTCCAATTTTACAGCAACTGGAACAGCACCGTAGGCATGGGCGCCTTCATCGACGAAGTCAACATCGCCTGGGACGACGGGTATGTCGACCTGGAGGCACAATCGGTCTCGGTGGCGCAACTGGATTCCACGCAGGTGCCCGGCGGAGCCGTCGGCGACACGGTGCTCTTCTGCGTCAACTGGATCGCCCAGGGATCGGGGACGACCGCGGATTTCGACATCCGCTGCTGGCTGGACGGCAGTCCTTTTTACACGGAAAGGCGCAATGTCGAGATCGGCATGAGCCAGATCGTCTGGGAGACCACCTACACAGATACCTCCTGGGTAGTCACACCGGGGGAGCACACCGTCACCTGGGCGCTGGATACCGCCGACGAAATCCGCGAACCGGATGAGACCAACAACGACACCCTGACGACGTTCACATCCAACATGCCGCCGATCATCGAAATCCTGACTCCCGCCTGGGGCGACAGCGCCGCCACGGAATTCCTGATTACCTGGTCAGACGAGGATCCGGATGACAACGCCAGCCTCACTATCTACTATGGCCCTGACAGCCTGGGGCCGAGTTGGTGGGGCACTGGTGCGAGTAACATCCCCGAAGACGATACGACCGACAGTTTCCTCTGGAACATCGCCCTGATACCCGAAGGAATGTATTGGGTGCGCGGCGAAATCACCGATGGGGTTTCCACGACCAGCGATGTGAGCGACGGACCGTTGGTCATCGACCGGACTCCGCCGCCCAATGTGCCTCCGTCCATCGATCTCACCCATCCTACTACGGGCGACACCGCGATCACCGACTTTTTGATCACCTGGTCGGACGACGATCCGGACGACAATGCCGTGATCAGTTTGTACTGGGATCTCCAGGCCAGCGGGTTCGATGGCGAGTTGATCGTGACTGATATCTATGAGGATGACACCCAGGATAGTTACCTCTGGGACGTCACCGCGATCCCCGAGGATCTGGTCTGGGTGTATGCATCCATCGCTGACGATGATACCACGGTATCCATGTACAGTCCGGGACCGCTGATCATCGTTGATACTCCGCCATCGATCACCATCACTCACCCGGCTTCCGGCGATTCGGCCAGCGACCAGTTCACTATCACCTGGCTTGACGATGACCCGGACGACAATGCCATCATCAGTCTTTACTGGGATGACGATGCCAGCGGCTATGACGGCACCCCCATTCCGGGCGCTGAATCGATCGAAGAGGATGCTCTGGCCGACAGCTTCGACTGGAACCTCACCGGCATGGCCGAAGGGCCGGTTTACGTCTACGCCACGATTGCCGACGAAGATACCACTGTTCAGGCTTACAGCGTCGGGCCTCTGGTCATTACATCGGCGATGGGGATCCGGGGCGGCGACGGCTTCGGAGCGGTGCCCAACGATTACCGTCTGGACAGCGTCTATCCCAATCCGTTTAACAGCAGCACCACGGTGCGCATAGGA
>JALGZU010000245.1 GCA_025774735.1 candidate division LCP-89 bacterium
CTGGGACGGTATGGTCCCGGAGGTCTGAGTGCCCGACTGCGTGCGCGCAGATGTCGTGAATTCGCGGTTCCCCGACGCGAATTCACCTGTTTTTTCGATGTCTTCTTCATAGGGTGCGTCGAATTTCAGCTTGAAGAAGCTGACTCGTTCCCCTGTGACTTTCCGGTACCCCCTTCATCGCTCCGGATTTTTTTAGCGGCACGCAGACGGGCACTGCGGGAGCGTGGATTTAATCGAATTTCCTTTGGAGAGGGCCTCACCGCCGAGGAGGTCAGAACCTTGGCGGAAGGCTTTATACCACAGACACACAAGGGCAGTTTGGGGGGACAAGTACATCCTTTGACTTTACCGGCGAGGAAGCGCTTCATACGCCGATCCTCAATGGAGTGATAGGAAATCACACATAAAATGCCACCTGGTTCGAGCACATCCCAGCAAGCGGGTAATCCCTGTTCGAGGAGCTCGATCTCGCGGTTGACTTCAATGCGGATGGCTTGAAATATGCGGGTGACGGCTTTAACCTGAAAGCGCCGGGGAACTGACTCCCGTATAACATTTGCGAGCTGTGCAGTTGTCCGGATCGCTCCCGATTTCCGGATTTCGGCGATACCCCGGGCGATACGGGGCGCAAAGGGTTCTTCCCCGTACTTAAAAAAGATCTGCCTCAACTTCGCCACGGGGTAGCCGTTAACCACATCATAAGCGTTGATGTCAATCGATGGATCGAAACGCATATCCAGGAGGGATTCATGACTGTAAGAGAAACCTCTTTTGGCCTCGAGCTGGTCTGAGGACAATCCCAGATCCAGTAGAATCCCCTGAGCGGATTCGGGAGCTAAATATTTCCCCACTTCGGAATAACTCTCCTGATAAAAAGCGGCTCTGGAATCGTCCCGTAAAGTTGCCTTTGCCTTTGTGATGGCGTCGGGATCGCGGTCAAAACAACACAGTTGCCCCGCGGGGGAAAGCCGCTCGAGGATTGCCGCAGCGTGCCCTCCCCCGCCCACGGTGCCATCTACAAATATTCCTTTGAAGGATTTTCCGGTTGGATCGGTCTGCTCGAAAAGGCGCAGTGCTTCATCGAGTAAAACGGGCAGATGCTGGCTGACGTATAGTTCGGAACTCACAGGAATCGCAGAATTCAATCAGCAGAAAGCCTAAGAACGACTCGATCCGACCTAGGTTCTGTTTTCGCTATCGCTTTTCGATGATGACGTGGAGCGAGTGATAAACTCTTCCAGGATATTCTCGACCGCCTGGTCATCCTGGGAGATGTATTTCTCGTAGACAGAAGAATTCCAGATTTCCACGCGGTCGCCCATACCGATGATCAGAGCTTCTTTCTCCAGCTGGGCAAGCTTAAGCAGGCGGGGGGGAATGGTGATGCGACCCTGGGCGTCGAAGATGGATTCTTTGGCGCCGTGAAACAGTTCGCGCTGCAAACGGCGTTGAATCCTGGGAGCGTAAGGTGATTGGTTGAACTCCCTGCGGCGTTCTTCCCAGACGTCCTTGGGGTAAACCAGGAGGCAACCGTCCAGACCGCGGGCCATGACGACCCGGTCCCTGGATTCTCCCGAAAGGGCACGGCGGAAAGGTGCGGGAAAGTTAATCCGTCCCCGATGATCGATCGTGTAAAGGAACTCATCGGTGAACGAATTCGGGAATGGATTCCGCTCGGCGGTCTGCTTTTTTTTGTTCGTTTCCTTACTCATTACCCACTATTACCCCGAAGATGGGATAAAGTATAACAAATTCCCCACATAATGTCAAGTACTTTTTTCTTTTTTTTAAGATTTTTTTCTCATGCTGGCTTGTCACAATTCTCACAGATACAATATGTTATCCATATTTCTTCTCAAACATTGACCTTCGCTGTTAATGTGAGGATGTCTATACAGACAAATTCGTTCGTACTCGCACAGCATCGTAATCCAGAATGTACCATCTGTAGTTGAGGCGTTTATGGAGACGATGGCCGGTCAAAAAAATCTCGAAATGGGACGGATCCTTTTCACTTGTCCTGCATCTAAATAGAAAAGCGGAAAAATTTCACAAACACCGGGAGATATCATGTTACCGTGGATTATTCGTCTCTTAATCATTGCAATCTTTTATGCCATGTCGCGCGCGACGCGTCAAAAGGTAAGCGGTTGGATCCGTTGGCCGATTTTTGCCGTTCTGGCGCTTGTCATCGTCATTCAAGGCGGTTGGTCTCATTTCATCAACCTGATGATGCCGTTCGAAACACGCCCCGAGAAAATCACCTACCAAGTTGAAAGGGTGGATGAGGACGGGTATGAGAAACTTGCGTCGGTCCTTGTGGGCACGTTTGCCGGGGTGACTCCGGCGACCGATCCCTTGAAAATCAGTCTGGCTTCCACTGAGAGAGCAACCGGGTTGAAGCACATCGACTATTTCCGGCGTGCCGGAATCCGGAGTTACGAAGGCCCCGCCACCTGTCTCCAGTGCCACGAATGGATCAAGGTGCCTGATGGAAAAGGACAGTACAGGAAAGCCAGATTGCGCGACGACCTGACGCACTCGGTTCATTTCAACTTCGCCACCAAGCAGGGATTTTCGACATACGGCTACAACGGCGAGAAGGTGGATAATTTCCCCCTAGGAAAGATGAACAGAGCTTGCGGCATCCCCGGCACGTTCACCTGGACGGGCTGGGCGGAACTGATTCCGACGGCTCATGGGGACACCTTGTCCGAAGGATGCGGCCAGTGTCATATCGTCGGACAATACGGCCCCATCAGCGGCGCCATGATGCCAGGTTACCGTGTCACCGACGCTGAATGGGAAGCCACGGATTGTCTGGTCTGCCACGCGGCTGAATACGACATGAATTATCGCCAGGTCGTGCGCGATCCCAACGGTAAAACCCGCTGGGACCATGACCGCCGCCTGCTCTCGGCGATGTCAGTGCAGCGTCCGACTGATGACGAGTGCCTGCGCTGCCATCAGCACAATTTAGGAGGGGACACCTACCACGGTAACGCGGCGGTGGCCGCGGCCGGCAAAGATAATCCCCGTATCGCTCATGCCGGCGCCAAGCGCGGCACTCCTTTCGGAGAAGACTGGGACGTACACGTCAAGGTGGGATTGGAATGCCTGGACTGTCACGTTAGCCGCGGTCATAAAATCGCTCGGGGGCAACGCGGCGTCGACCTGGTCGCCAATGACCTGCCGGACGTCGAAATATCCTGCGAAAACTGCCATGGCAACGAGCCACATGGCGGCGGCGACTACGCCGACGTTTACAACGTGCATACGGAGCGAATCGCCTGCGAAACCTGCCACATTCACAGGCTTCACCCGGACAACCTGACCTGGCGCGACTGGGTCAATCCCAGTTTCCATGAACACGCCGGTATCTGGGGCCCCAGCGACGCACCTTATGACGGCGAACCGGGCGGCGGTATCGCCTATAAATGGTTCAACGGCAACGGCACCTTCATGGCCAACGCGTTGGGAGACCATCCCGATGATACCGGCCTTTATTACGCTCTGAACTTACAGCCGAATTCCCTCTGGCCGGAGTCGGAAAATTTCGACTATAAGGGCGAGTATGAACGCCTGTTCCGTCCCCTCGCCCGGCAGGGATCCAGCAAGATTTGGCCGTTCAAGCGTTTCCAGGCTGTCATGTACGAAGACCTGAACAACCAGGGACCTTATGGCGGTATGATCCTGCCCTTCGATTACCTGACCTATTACACGACCGGCGATCCGGTAGCCTCTGTGAAAGCCGCTTCGGAAAAACCGATCATGAAGAAAATGTACGGCACCATATTCAAGCTGTACATGATGGACCGCTTCATGGAGTACATGGGTATCGAAAGCTGGAACACCAACTTCGATCTGGAGCGCATCGCCCCGACCCCCATGCGGAACGAAGGCAACCTGATGATCAACCACGCCATCCAAAAGGAAGGCCGCGCCTGCAGCGAATGTCACAGTCCCGATGGCATCCTCGATTTCGACGCCCTGGGATATAATCCCGACCGAGCCCGGGAACTGAGGGAGCTTGAATTGTAGAAACTCACAAGACTCTTCCGTATTGGAAACGCAGCAGGCAGCATCCCACCTAAATAGACGCTGCCTGTTGTTTTTAGGGAACTTCCCAAAGGCAGATCGGTAAGTTATGGTAACGTCTCATTCCCGATAAACCACCCGCATGAAGGAAGTAAAAGTCATGATCCGAAGAATCCTCCTCCTGACCATAATAACCATTTCCACGACGAGTTTTGCATCCAACAAATTCACATCGGAGGCACTATACAGCCATCCGATGATCGTCGGCACTCCTCCCAGCGGGCTCACCTGGGCTCCGGACGGGAAGAAGCTGGCCTTTCTCTGGAATGATGCAGGGAACCGCTTCAAAGACCTATATGTGACTGACTTATCCGGTAAAATAACGCGCCTGACCGATCTCAAGGGAATGCCGCGCTCAGAACGCGCATCAGACAGCCGAACCGAGCAGGAGAAAATTGACGAAATCACGCTTGATAGCGGCCTTTCAAGTCTGATATGGTCACGGGATGGAAGAAGCATCTACTTCAGTTTCAGAGGAGATTTGTGGAAGATCGACATCAAGAAGGGTTCGGTGCCGGTTAGGCTTTTACAGACAGCTGCGAGTGAAAGCAATTTCTCTCTGAGTGAGGATGGCGGATGGATCGCCTACACTTCAGAGGATAACATCTTTGCGCTGTCCACGTCCAGCTGACCCGGGACGGTTCTGACGACATCCGCAACGGCACAGGAGCGTACGATACTTACCTCAGCGGCGTTTTCTGGGCGCCGGACAGCCGCAAACTGGCCTTCGTCCAGCACAATGTCACCGGATTTGACAGAATTCTGATTCCGGATTACACCAAAACGAAGGTCGACGTTGAAAAGCAGCAGCGTGAAGTCGCCGGGGGAAAGCTTCCCGCCATTAAGCTGGGGGTGGTTTACCCCGATTCCGCACATCGACTGCCGCGATGGATGGACATCCCCTCCGAGGAGCAGTTCTACCTGCGCTCCCTCGACTGGTCGCCGGAATCGGACCAACTCCTGATTGAGGTGATGCGCCGGGATATGCTAGAACGGCACATCCTGATAGCCGACGTCGCCACC
>JALGZU010000246.1 GCA_025774735.1 candidate division LCP-89 bacterium
CCTTGACCACGGCGATTCCGTCGGGGATCTGAGACTGCATCACCGCCACTGTGCTGTCCAGCCCTTCCTCCAGGCTGGCTCGTTGGAACTCAGCCTCGTCCAGGCGGGCGAAGCTGCGGAGATTCTGCACGATCCCAGCAACCCGATCCGTCGCTTCGGACATGACGCGGTTGGAGTTTACGATCGCGTCGACGGTCCGACGAATTGTCGCGTCGCTCTCGAGCGCGGCCGCGTGCCCAGATATCAATCTCTCCTTCAGCCGCGTCACTGCCCTTCCCACGGTATCGAGCATGCCCTTCAAGGCGCCCACGGGTGAGTTCATCTCGTGAGTTACGCCGGCGACCAGGTTGCCAAGGGCGGCCATCTTCGCGGATTCCACGAGTTGCCCCTGGGTCTCCCGCAGTTCCACGTTCGTCTCCTCCAGCTCGTCCATGAGCTTCTGCCGTTTGCGGGCTTCTTCGAGTTCGGCGCTCTTCCTTGCGTTCTCGGCCTCCAGTTCCTTACGGGCGACTTCTTCCTCACGAGCTCGCCGCTCCTGTGCCAGCGCTTGCTCGGATAGCTCCTGCACCTGCACCAGCTGCGCCGCCAGATTCCGATTCGTGCGGGAGAAGTTCAGAGCCAGGTATATGGACATCGCCACGACCAGAGCGATGGTACCGTACAGGTACGGCAAGACAATCCCTTCTGTGGGAATGACCTCGAACACCATCAGGATCTGTAGTCCCATCCCGGCGACGAACAGAAGCCACCCCAGGGCGATGATGCGAGCGCCCACTACCCTTTTCCGAACGCCTATAAACGTGACCCGCACGACCTCGGGGAACAGGGCCACGGCGTAGAATACGAAAATATAACTCAGCGGAATGATCCAGCAGAAAACCAATGCCAGGAGAATAACCGCGACCAGCCAGCGGTAGAACCTGGGCGTTCGCCCCAGGAGTTCGTGGTGAAGAAAGCGAAGGCCGAATATCAGGGTCAGCATACTCGCCGCTTTCGACAGTTGCGTATAGTACCAGGTCGCATCGGGGGACCCCGACGCGCCCGCCTGGACGGGGCCGTATACCAGGATAGACATGCTCGCCGCGAAGAGCGCGTAGTACAGGTTGCCCTTGAGCTCGCGGTAGAACAGGAACATGAAGAAGTGCAGCACGGCAAAAGCAAGGGGCACGGCAAACAGCATCTGGTTCATCCCGTGGCCTCTGGCGCTCCTCACACTGAAGTCAATTCCCATGCCCGAATCCACCAGCCGCGCGAGGAATCCGGGGAAATCGGCCTCCTCGTCGGCACGCCATCGCGTACGGTTTCTGTTCCGGAAGTTGGAATAGCGAACCGCGATCACGTGTTCGTGTCGATCGCTGAAGTGAAGGGGAATCACTGCTGGCCAATCCAGGTCGACTCGAGTGCACTCCTCGGCCTCCGGCGGAACTCCCACCGTTCCGAACGATCGGATCAACTCGCCGTCAAGGTAGATCTCCGACGCACCACGCTGAGTCCACAGCAGCGCAAGGGAGCGACTGCGAAGGCTCGGCGGTAACTGGAAGCGGACCCGGAACCAGCCCATGCCATCCCACTGGATATCAGACTGGGTGGAGGGTCGTATCAACGTGCCGGCCGATTCCAGCCTCGTCCACGACGCGTCGTCCAGTTCCGGGTTGACCCACTGCTCGTCGTCGCCGGCGTGGAAGGTCCAGTGCGTGGCCATCGTATACCAGCGCCAACCGCTCTGGCGTGGAAACCTGTCCGTGCTGCCGACGCTGGCCGCAGGACTGAGCTTATCCGCAGGGATCTTGAGTACCCGCTCATCCGCGCGCCCAGGATTGGCGTAGAGCAGCAGCACCCCGAGACAAGCCGTGCTGATCGCCACCATGTTGATTTGCAGCCACTTATGACCGAGAGTTTTCATGGTATGTCAAACACACAAACGGGAAAGCAGAAACGAAATTGATTGCTGCTTTTGCCATTGTCAGATTCAACTGTTAGAGTTGGCCGGTTCCTATATAAATACCACAGACCCCACCAACCATTGAATTGTAATTAGGGGACGTGCGATAGTGGTCGTGAGAAAAGAGGAACCCCCGGCCGAAGCAGGGGGTTTGAGACTTGGTGGGCCCACAGGGATCTTGCTCGAACCTTTGTCCAGTCTTTACTGGCTGCCTAAGACTTCGGCGTCGTCATCTACAGGGCAGCTCGGCGTTTCTTACATGCCTCTCGAAGTCTTCGAGCCAGGCAAAAGGCATCGCCCCCAAGCCGGGCAATGCCGCCGAAAAATTAGAACGTGAAGCGGATGCCCAATCCCGGGCCACCAACCCGTGCCCGCCAGAGGAAGTTCTCGGAACCGACCGTGCCCTCATAGTCGACGTCCAAAATGTTGTAGGCAAGTGTAAAGGAGATAAGTGCACTGGCTCTGTACGTGACACCAACATATATACCCCAAGAGAGCTTCGATCCCACGTTGAATCCTCCCACATCTCCGGACAATTCGGCCCACCAGCGGCTGGAAAGATTCACAGGTATCCACGCCCCCACGATCGGGTCGGCCCAATCGGCCGTGAGACTCTCCGTGCGCTGGGAGACGTCAACCTCAGCCGCCACGTTATAGTATCGTACTCCCACAAAAATCCAGCACTGGACTTCTTGGTTTCCGGAATCACCCCAGGAGTTGTCCAGCAAGCGATAATCGAGATGAAGACGAGGAATAAACGGGCGCAGGCTGGCATTAACAACCGTCCCGCCGGTCCGCTTGAAGATGACGTCGTCAGTGAACTTCCCCCCGAAAATGTCTCCATGGACGCGCCAGCGATTCCGCTCATAAGAGAACGCGCCCATGAAGAAAAAGTTCAGTTTCAATTCATTATCGAAAAAACGGTCGAAGAAGCCCGATCCACCCGGACTTTCTCCATCCACCATGATGTCCCCTACGGCGAACTGGCCCCGATAGCCAGGGACCCACAACGGTATGGTGATCGTCCAGTTTCGGTCCTTCACGATTGACGCTTCTGACGAGGGCGCGCCACCGGTTTCTGCGGATGCAGGAGGAGGGGTTGGGCACAGCGCTACCAAACAAAGTAGCGGTACGGAGAGAAATTTTTTTACCGCGTAATCCATGCGGTTCTTATCTGTTATAAAATCGAAATGAACAGCCGCAGCAGTTCTGATTTATATCCTGGCAGATACTCACCAGCTATTCAACCACGAAAAGAAACGCCCAGCAAAGGAATTCGTTGCAGGGCGATAAGTTAAATTCTGGTGGGCCTACCAGGATTTTGCTCGATCCTTTGTCGCTACCCTCCTACGATAGTAAGCCGGCTTGTAGTCCGTGCCGTACTTCTTGTTGATCGCGTCGTAGTGACCTGCCCCCAGTGATCGTACCACATCCTATCTCGTACTTTTCCCCAATTTGAACCGCAACAGCAAACGCATTCCCTATTAAAAAAACCTTACCTCCTATTCATTTATAAACGAGAGGTCGTGAAAATCGACTCGGATAGCACTCATTATCGTGGCAATCAATTCATTCTTTTTGCCGGCACGCTTTGGAGTGTAATACTCCCATACAATTGAATTGTCGGGTGATATTTCCAAAATATGACCCTGATCAGACTCGGTGATTAACGTGTTTCCATTTGGGAGGCGCTGATTATATCCTAACCAGCGAGTATAGAAAGTATAATTATTCTCTCCAACAAACTGCCAGACTATTTCCCTGGTATCAGGATTGATTTCTAGAACTCTTGATTGATTAAATTCAAAAAAAGAATCTGAATTTCCGCCCTGATTGTCAAGAAGTAATATGTTTCCATTTTTTACAAAGACTGCCTTGTGTTGCCGTCTCCACATCCCTGTTAATATCCATTTTACTGTCCCCTTTATAGCATCAATCACAACTATGGTATTTATATTTCTTAATGAAACTAAAATATCGCCTTCACTAAATTGAGAATGCTGATCCGCGACAAATTTGTCGATAATACATATAGAATTTGCATGGAAAATTCGGCCCTTTTTTTCTGTAAAATCAAGGTATGAAGCATATCTTGATCTGTAAAATGCATCAAGTATTGAAATTCTTCTGATCTCTTTGCCATGAGAAGATAGAATGATAATATAATCGTTTAATATGTCTCTTTTATAGGGATTCCCCGGATATGTTTTTTTAAGGTCGCCCAATTTTAATAATTTTTCACCCAAAGTATATATATCTCCATTTCTGGAAATATCTAAATCATGATGAGATTGACCAAGATAACTCCAAAGAAGGTTTGAATCTTTATCCAACTTAATAATTCCGATATATTCAAAGATTGCCAATAAATCGCCATTTGGAAACAGATGTGCCCGTCTTATAAATTCCTTATGTTCATCTTTAGTGTCAAATGATAAAGGACCAGGCCATACTTCTTCAAATGGAATTCCCCATTGGTGTTTAATAGCCCCATCCATTGTCATTAAATAAACCTTTGGTGCATGGCCCGAGCAAAATAAATTTAAACCTGGATAGGAACGCTTTTTATTATAAACAGTAACGCCGACTCTATCTTTCTTAGGGCGATTATAGCCCGATAAATAGGGGAGAGTAGAAAGCTGGGCTATATTATCTATTTGGGTTTTACTACTATCCCTTTTTCCCTGTATATTTGACCACCGCCCTTGTAACGATTTCTCTTTCTTATTAAAAAAA
>JALGZU010000247.1 GCA_025774735.1 candidate division LCP-89 bacterium
CTGGAATGAAGTTGTGGTCGGCCGCGTTGTTCCTGATGGCCTTTTCAGGGATGAGTGGTGCTATATCGCAGTTTGGGAGTTCGTTGACACCGAACTGGGAAGAGCGGCCGAAGAGGGATTCATGAAGGATCCCGAGTTCTGGGGGAGCAGCATTCAGTTTCTTCCTCTCGAAAGAGAGTTTATCGAAGCCGATGGTATGCGTATCCCCGTCTTTGTTGACGGTGTAAATACGTTCATAACCCTGACGCCAGAGACACGTGCGGCTGCGTGGTTTACTGGTGAAAAAGTATCAAGGAGTAGACCTATGACGGATCAAGAATATGAAACATTGGTCAAGCTGATCGGAGAAGAGCAGGCCGCACCGTTTCGTGACAAGATCAGACAGACCAACCAGGACATCGACGACAATGCCCTAATCGCCCGCCAGCAGGCGGAGGAAGAGGTAGTTGAAGAAGATGTTGTGGAAGAAGAGGTTGTGGAAGAAGAAGTTGAGGAAGCGCAGGATTCTGCGGATCCCGAATCAGATGAGGCGGATACGGCCGTTGAAGAACCCGTAACCGAAGCTTTTGAAGTTGATATTGAGGATGATGGTGTTGTCCGGGCGATTGCTGAAGCGGCTGTCAGTGTTCCCGCCTTCGCTGAGACCGTATCCTCAATCGTGCGAGAGATCATGGAACCTCTGCTACAGTCGAAAGACGAAGAGATTGCATCCCTCCGCGAGACCGTCGAGACGCTAGAGACCAGCCTGGGCGACCGGGTTGGAAATCTGGAGCGTGATGATGACAAGAAAAAGGCAGACTGGTTAGCCGAAATTCCAGTCCGTCAAGTTTTTGTCAAAGGTCCGACGCATCGAGCGCGGGAAGTGGAAGAGGAAGAGGCGGAAGAGGAAACGGAAAGCTTTGCCTCAGTAGCTGAGGAAACTATCGCTGCTTGGCCTGACTAGCATCGGGCCATCAGTCTAATCTCGACGAATGACTCATTTGTGAAGGGAGAAATACACTATGGATTACACACGTTTGAAGGCAAACCGGACGCAGCCAGAAGTTCAGCGTCACACACTGTCCATCCCAGCGAACAACGTGGCAACGATCTATGGATGCTGCGGCATCTTCGATCTCTGCTCAGACAGTGATCTTATCAGCTTGTCCCGTCAAGGGGCATCCCCATTCCTCGACTGGATCGGGTGGGTGGGAACCGATAATTGCATTATCGAGAAAGATTTCTACGGTTATTCGCAACCGGCCGAGTCCGGCACGCGAACGGGCTGGCTGTCAGATCCTTGCGCCGACCCCAACACCGTAGAATGGACGACTTGCTCTTTCCGCTATGAGGATTTTGCTCGTCTCCGCCGTGGCGGTCCGACCGATGACGTTACCAAGCAGCACATTAAGTTGTGCGAGCGGCAACCCCAGTATCGTCTCGATGGCACCCCCATTACCAATGACAAAGAGTTTCGCGCCGTTATGATCATGGATGTCATTCAGCAAGACATCCACAGCTTGGCGATCATAGGCAACCAGGCGACTGCCGGGCAGTTCGATGGTTTGCAGCAATTGGTTGCCACCGGTTACACCGACTACAAGGGTAACCGATGCAAGCTGATGGACAGCATCGTGATCAACTGGAACCACAACCCGCTTTCTGGCGGGGCAGGTGGAACCTGGGCAGATGGCCGGGGAACTCGCGCCCTCTTGGCTACCCACAGCTTTGTGGACGTGCTCCATTCCGCTTTCCGTAAGGTAAAGCAGCGGATTAAGTGGAGCCCGACGCTGGCCTCCCAACGGATGAACGTGGGCGATATGATTTTCATTGGCACCACGGACTTCCTCGAATGTCTGCTCGATCAATACACCTGCTGGCGCGTATGCCCCGGTGGGCAGTATACCGAGACGAATCTTAACTCATTAGAGGCTCGGACTTTCCGAAACGAACTGCTGGGTGGTTTGTTTGGAGACGGCCGGATCTTCCTCGATGGGTTCGAGATTCCTTTGCTTTCATATGACTGGGAATTGCAGACTGGTCCGACCAGTTCGGATGCGTACTTGCTAGTAGGGGCTGTTGGCAACATCAAGACCCTGATGGGCGAGTACAACAACATGTCCCAAGTCCCGGTGAACGCCGAAGGCAAGGGCTTCTTCGTCAGTGACGGCGGCCGATTCCTCCACTGGTTGGAGAGCGACCATACTTGTGTGGAACAAGTGCTTGAGTTCCAGCCCCGGATGTTAGCCTGGGCACCTTGGACTCTCGTCCGCTTCCAAAATCTCGTATGCCGCACTCCTGGTGGACATCTGTCACCGGATCCGCTGGACACCAGCTACTTCCCCGACAGTTCGCTGTCTGTGGCGGTCTGCTAGTTCTCCTTATCGGATCTTCGTCGGGAAGACTTTTCAGGTGGTGCGGGTTTCGGCTCGCACCACCTATGGCATACTAATGGAACTCACTATACTGATCCCGTTTTGGAATGGACACCAGCATATCGACAGACTGCTTAAGAGCATTCCCAAAAGCCTACCCGTAATCGTCATTGACGATCTCAGTGACGAACCTTTACAACTTAGCTTGCCTAACGTCCAGGTAATTAGACCTGACACTAAAGGATGGTTTACGGGCGCAGTCAATCGAGGCATGGATGAGGTCGAGACTGATGTCTTGATAATGAATCAAGACAGTTGGTTAGAAGGTACAGCCGCACTAGACCTGATAGCCGAGAAGCGAGACACATTTGGCCTGATTGGTGAACGCATAACTGGTGAACATCCTGCATTTCCGAATCACGGTTACATCCACGGAACATTCATGTTCGTTCGCAGGGATGTGATAAACCGTGTAGGAAACATGGATGAAAAGCACTTCCCCCTATGGGGAAGCACTGCCGACTACCAGTTACGTGTTTGCCGCGCTGGGTTTCATGCGCTCCCCGTGCAGAAGATTCCGGGTTTCCGGCACGCAAGGGGAAAGCGCAATTTTGGTTCTGCGATCAGCCAAATGCTGGAGCGTGAACCAAAGCTGCGTAGCAAACTTATTCGTACTCCTCCTTTGGTGAGCGTCGTGATCAATTCCTACAATCACGGTAGGTATCTCCACGACGCAGTAAACAGCCTGATCGGAGGCAAAACGTCTTTAGGTCTCATGCGTGGGCAGACGCTTCAATCGTTTGAAATCATCATCGTTGATGATGGTAGCACGGACAAGACCCCTGTCATCGGCCGCCAGTTGGAAAACTCGTGGATGGGGATCCGTTATATCCGTCAGAAGAACGCAGGAAGCGCGGTTGCCATGAACACCGGCATCGCCGCTGCTTATGGCAAATATATTGCTCCGCTAGATGCAGACGATCTGATGCGTCCATCTCGTTTAGAGTTTATGTTGGCTGCCTGCGAGGCGGAGCCCCATAAAGTGGCTTGTGACAACATGATTCTCTTCCGGGAAGGCGCATACATTAAAGATGGACAGGGTAAGCCGCACGTATGGCGGATGATCCCTTATGACTTCGAGACACTGTTGCATAAAAACACCATGCACAAGGGGCTTATGTACCCAAAAAAGGCATGGGTGGAGGCTGGTGGCTATCCGGTTGTAATGAACCGGGGCCGTGAAGACTGGGCATTCAATGTCGCCCTTGGAATCAAGGGCTGGTGCGGAATGCACGTTGATTATGGTGGATATCTGTATCGGCGCGAGGGACAAAACAGAACCCTAAAAAACACAACTCCGCCGATGCGAGCACAATTTCAACAACAACTGTTTGGGATATTCCCACATATTTATGCAGGAGACAGACCGATGGGCTGTTGTGGTGGTAAAAGTAAGTCTACAGGAGTAGTTACTATGAGACGCAATACAAGTCAACAAGTATTCCCAGGCGCAGAGGGAATGACTCTGCTTCTATATGATGGGGGAAATGCCGGAGATTCTACATGGTGGGGACCAGTAACCAATCAACGTTACATCTTTGGCGGAGCCCGTAGACGCGGCATGGTGGACAATCGGGATGTGCCGGGCTTAACCAGCATGTCGAAAGGCGGGCGACCGTTGTTCAAGGTAGTTCCTCCAGACCCGCCTGCGGTAGCCAAGGTGGCTACTCCGCCGCCAGCGCCACCCCCTGCACCGACTCCACAACCGGTTGCGGCCGTAGCTAAAGAGCCCGCCCCAGCAGTTGTCGAGACCGTAGCCGATCTGGTTATCGCAGATGTCCCAGATATTGAAGAGACTCCCGCCGCTGTCTGGGCACCCGATCCGCGAGAAATGACCGTCAGCGCAGTCAAGAAACTGGTAGAAGAAAGCGATTTCTCTCCCGAGCAGATTTCTTACATGCTTGACCTTGAGCGAAAACGGGACTCTGTTCGAGTCACGTTGGTCTCATTCTTCGAGGGTGAGTTGGGTGATTAGTGAAATCTCCCCGACCCTGCTTTTCGCGGCAATCCTGGCGTGTTATGGGCTAACCTTTTTGATCACTCAAAAGGACGGTCCGGCAGACATTTTGACCAAGTTTCGCACATTGCTGGGTGCCTATGACTACGGGGAGAACAATCTGCCCAAGGAATGGACTGGTCGATTCATCTCCTGTCCATACTGTGTTGGTGTATGGGTTGCCCTGTTAGTGCTAGGGCTGTTGCTGGTTGAATGGGGTTCTGTCTTCATTTATTGGTGGGCAATTG
>JALGZU010000248.1 GCA_025774735.1 candidate division LCP-89 bacterium
GTGTATGCTACACCCCGGTTATCCCATTCAGTTTCCTTTGGGAAAATGGTGGCCGGTTGGGCGCTTGAATTATAGCGGATTTGTACGTGAGCCCTCATATCAGTATCAGGATCGGGAATCAACCAGTTTACCTGATCCACGATAAAAGCCCTGGAAAACAGCCGTTCGCGCGGTCCGATGGTCACCCGATTGGCTTCAGCGTCGACCTTCACAACGTACCTCGGTCCCGCAAAACCCCCGCCCAATCCACGCCTCTGACCGACCGTATAGAAGGGGTAGCCGGGATGGTTCCCGATCTTTTCGAGGCGGCCATTCTCTTCGGAAACGAGCTCCCCGGACTCCAATTCGGTAAAAAAACCGGGTCTCCAGGCTTTTAAAAAATCAGCGTAGTGCCCATCGGGGACGAAGCAGATCTCCTGGCTGTCGGGGGTCTCGGCCGATTTCAACTTCAATTTGCCAGCGAGTTTTCGGACTTCCGGTTTCTTCAGAGATCCCAGCGGCAGCAGGGTCCGATCCAGCCGATTCCGGGGAATGCCCCAGAGGGCGTACGATTGGTCCTTGGACGGATCGCTGGCGCGCAATAGTTGAATCTCATCCCCATTCCGTTCAATGCGGGCGTAGTGGCCCGTCGCCAGTTTATCGCATTCCAGCCTTTCTGCCTTTTCAAAGAGGAATCCCCACTTCAGAAAGGTGTTGCAGCGGATGCATGGATTCGGGGTCCGCCCTGCCAGGTATTCCTCGACGAAATCCTCTATCACGTACTCCTTGAACTCATCCATTAAATCCAGCGAATAATGCGGGATGTTCAGGGTATGGCAAACGGCCTCAGCGCGATGCAGAGCATCCAGGTTACAGCAGCCGCGATCCGTCTTGCCGGCCGACGCCACCGTCAGGTTGTCGAAGAGCTTCATGGTCAGTCCGATCACCTCATAGCCCTGCTGTTTCAGCAACGCCACCGTGACGGAACTGTCCACACCACCGCTCATGGCTACGGCGACCCGCTCTTTCCCGGTCTTGTTCATCAGAAGGGATCTGTCTGCAACAGGCCGATTCGTTCCAGCTCCTTCCAGGCTATCTCTACCATCTGATCAATGATCTCCTCCATGCCCGGCATCACGTGGGGTGCTGGCATCCAGACCAGACTTCGCGGTTCTTTCGCCGCTTCAAAAAGGGAGAGGGCGCACCTCTCGGGTATCATATGGTCGTTCCGGGCGCTCACCTGGATGTAGTGGCCGGGCGATATGCCACCCACCAGGTTAAGCGGTTCTAACGGCTGGATCATCCAAGCTGCCAGATAGGCTGTCGGAACGGATAACCACCGTGAAGACAGATGACCGCCACGTCGCAGGTTCCATTCCAGCAGAGCCCGCAAATTTCCACCCCCCATGAAGGACATCACCGCAGCCGGACGTTCGTCCACGCCGCCCGCGTCAACTACGTAAAAGGCACCCAGCGATACGCCAAACAGGACGATGCGGTCGGGATCGACATCGCCCTGCGTTTCCAGGAAGTCGATGCACAGCCGGATCGCCTCCACCCCGTCGTACAGAGCCCGCTTGATGGCCGGAATGCTCTTGACAAATTCCAAACGCTTGTATTGCAGTTTCCCCGAATACGGATAATCAAGCGTGATGAACGCGCCCAGGCTGGCGATGTCGGGTCTTTCGGAAATGACGCGCATAGCATCCCGCCCCGTTTCCAGCCCACCCACCAGGAGAAAAGCTGGAACTTGTTCGGCCGGATCTTCGGGGACGGAATAGTAAGCGTCGAAGGCCACCGAGTGAGTCATTTTACCGACTTCCCTCCGGCCCTCGATGCGCAGTGCGCTGACAAGCACATCAGCCTTTCGCCAGGTGGATTGAATCTGGAAATCCGTTGAATCAGATCGGCGATCCTGGAAGAATTCGACCGGATCGGGCCGCTTTGAATAGAGCAGGAACCAGGCTATACCGACCATCAAGACCACACTTAAACGCCACGGCCAGAGCCGCCGCCTGGGTTCCGATTCCAGATTCGGTGTCTCCATGATATGGCTGGATCCCCGTAAAAAAGACCAATCAGAAGGACATTTGCCGCAGATTCGTCACGATTTCGGGTACGACCCTGAGTAGATAATCAATTGCGTCTGCATCATTCTCCCGCCCTAAAGAGAACCGGATCGATCCCTGGGCGATCTCGGGAGCTATCCCCATGGACAGCAGTACATGCGAAGCGCTCGTCTGTCCCGAGCTGCACGCCGATCCCGTCGAAGCGGCGATGCCTTTCAGATCCAGCGACAAGAGCAGCGCCTCACCTTCAACGCCTTTAAAAGAGATATTGTTCAATCCCGGCAGCCGCTTCTCAGGGTGCCCGTTCAGAGTAAGGTCGGGAAGTTTCTCCTGTAGACCGTTCCAGAGCCGGTCTCTTAGTGCTTTTAGCCGCTCTGCTTCGGATTCGAGCTCCTCTGCGCACTTTCGGGCGGCCACAGCCAGACCCACAGCACCAGGCAGATTCTCCGTTCCGGTGCGGACTTCTCTCTCCTGGTGTCCACCGAAGGTTCGGCGAGTGAGGTTTACGCCCTTGCGAGCATACAACGCTCCCACACCTTTGGGCCCGTAAATTTTATGCCCTGAAATTGAGAGCAGGTCGGCGTTGATCGCTTCGACGTCCACCTCGATCTTACCGAACGACTGGACGGCGTCCGTATGGAAGAGAATCCTTCTCTCCCGGGCGATTTTCCCGATTTGATCGATCGGATTGATCGTTCCCGTCTCGTTATTGACGTGCATGATTGAGATGAGGACGGTCTCAGGAGTAACCGCTTCCAGCACTTCGTCGGGCTGGATCACCCCGTACCGGTCAGGACTGACGTAGGACACACGAAATCCGTTATTCTCCAAATATTCAGCCGAATCGAGAACGGCGTGGTGTTCGATTTTGCTGGTTATGATATGGTTGCCCCGGTCCCGGTTGGCCTCCATCGCCCCGATCAAGGCGAGGTTGTCCGCTTCCGTTCCGCCGGAAGTGAAGAAGATTTCCGAAGGCTGCGCGTTCAGAATCTGTGCCAGGGTTTCCCGTGCGTCCTCCAGGATGACGCGGGCATCCCGCCCGAAGCCATGAATGCTGCTCGGATTGCCGAAATTCTTGGTCATCACGTCGGCCATAGCTGCTGCCACGGCTGGGTCCACATATGTTGTGGCGCTATGGTCAAAGTAGTAGCGTTTCGATGTCATTCTAACTCAGTCCAACTTGCACGTCGCTGTATAGATTCAACCCAGGCATCGATGGCACGACCCCGATGGGAAATTTCATTCTTTCGCTCAAGGGAGAGCTGGGCGAAGGTTTTCTCGTCCTCAGGGACGTAAAAAACGGGATCGTAGCCGAAACCGCTCTCCCCCGCGGATTCTGCACTGATCATACCGTCTATCCTCCCCTCGAAGAGTTCTGTCTTCTCGTCGTGCACGTAGGCGATCACGCAGCGGAATCTGGCGCCGCGTTGCTCTGCGGGCACTCCGGCCATCTCTTCGATCAGCTTGCGGACGTTGTCCTGGTAGGTCGCTTCAGGGCCGGCATATCTGGCCGAATAGACGCCAGGCTGACCCCCCAGCGCATCCACTTCCAGGCCGGTATCGTCCGCTATGGTGGGCAGATTAGTTAACTCGTGCAGTGTGCAGGCCTTCTTGGCGGCATTCTCCTCCAGAGTCTCGCCGTCCTCTTCCACTTCGGGTAGACCGGGGAAGTCATCCGGAGTGACGATCTGAATGTTAAGAGAGGCGACTTTCTCTTTGATCTCCCGGAGCTTGTCCGGATTTCTCGATGCCAGTAGTACTTTCATCATTCCAAAGAAAAGGGCAACCGGCGAGTTATCTCAGGTTGCCAAGGTGATACGACAATACGGTTAACAGATGTTTGCAGAGATAAGCTCACGATTCATAATATTCAACGCGATCGACGATGCCGACGATGGCAGCATCTACCGGTGTCAGCAGGGGCTCCTTGAATGGAAGCCCTGCCTCGCGAGAGGTGACGAAGAAAACGACTTCTCCTTGTCCTGCGCCCACGGAATCGACGGCGACGAGCGGATCACCCACCTTATACCCCTTCTCATCCAGGGGTTGGATGATCTGCAATTTTCTCTTGACCAGGTGCTCGTCCTTGACTGTGGCCCAGACGGTGCCGATGACCTTGGCCAGGTTCATCGCTTCAGCGCCTCCTCCCACTCGGATTCGGGCACTTCGACGTCCAGGCGGTCGACGATGGCCATAATGACGGCGTCCACCGGCTTGTCCTTGGTCAACCAGGTCATGCGGGCCGACGAACCCTGCGCGATGAGTACTATCTCACCGGCGCCGGCGCCGACGCTGTCCACCGCCACGACGAAGTTGTTCAGCGGCTTGTAATCCAGGTCCACCGCCCGGACGAATTGGAATTTCATCCCTTCCAGCTTCTCGTCCTTGCGCGTCGCCCAGACGGTACCGATTACGCGGCCCAAGATCATCAGATCCCTCGTGCTTTAGGTAACAAGATAATGGAACTTTTTAGACTCAGGTGCGAATCCTACCCTACCACCACACCTGGACACCGTCTTCTATGGTGAAGATCCGCTCTTCTTTGTCGGAATCCTCCTCAACCAACCAGTAGAGGCAGCCTGATAGGACGTTTTGAAAAACGAGCAGCCGTCCAGCCAGTAGAACAGTTCGTACTCTTCCCCGGCGGTCAAGGGCTTTGTCTTGTAGGCAACTGTCGATATTTCTTCGACGGTGAGCGTTCTCATCGCGCTGCCGTCTGAAAGCAGGGTTTTCTGTTTACCATCCGCAGAGAGGATAAAGGGATGACCGTATGGTACGATCTCTTCGTCAATATACAATGCCGGTAAGTAGGCGATATCCGCAACCATACCGGTGAAAACCGCGCCTCCACCCACAATTCGCCCCCAATGAACCGGTTTCCATTCACCGGAATTGAAGACACAGATGTAGGCGATGTCCACCGTGTCCGGCACCGCCTTATTGAAGTTAATGGGCACATCGATCACATCGGTGTACTCTGCCGTGACGTCGACGAAGTTTTTACCAGCAAGCCAGCGTGGCAGTTTCTCCTGTTTCCTGTCCTGGAATACGAGGTTTCCTTCCTGTTTGCCGAACATCTTGCGGTAGATTTTGGCGAATTTGTACGACAGCTTGTAATGCCCCGGATTGCTCTCCGCCCCCATGAAAGGAATTGCTCTCCCGTCTGGTGTCACGATGGCGTTCCAGGCGTGGTTGTTCCCGGTATTGGCCCAGTAGGGCGTGTAATCGCTGGTCACCGCGATGCCGTTGGCTCGCAGAGCGTAGATAGTCAGATTGGTCATGTCCTCGCAACGCCCCATACCGTTTTCCTGCATCTCCGACAGTCCCTGATCCGTGGGGTGAAGGTAGAAGCGAGAATCGAAGGTAAACCATGACATGACATCGTCGTTGATCAGAGCAGCCGCAGCGATGGGATCGGAAGGATCGGAGAGGTTATCTTCAAGATGGCTGTACTTATCGAAGAATGAACGCCGCCAGGGTTCGAGGGGCTCATTGCTGCCCCGGTAAGGCAAGACGTAGTTGCAGAACTGTTCAAAAGTGAGTTGTTTCGCCCAGGGCTTTTCCCGCCAGGCTTTGAAAGCGTAGTTGATCTGTTCTATGAGGTAATCCGAGGTGATCGTCGCGACATCCAGGATTTTATCAGCCTTTTCGAAATCCAGCTCACCCCGCTCCTTCTCAATAGCCTTACAGACGGCGAGCAGACTGTCAAAATCGGGATACGCCAGGACATCGAGGGCGATCTCGCCGCCGCTGCTGTCCAGCAACGCGTAGGTGACATAAGAATGATTTCCCATATTGGACAGCAGAAAATACACCGCTTCCTGTTTAAGAGAATCACCCTGAGACTCATAATGGGTTAATACCCCTTCAAGTTCGGCGCGATTATCACCGGCGCTATCGAGAGTTTCGAGTACTGCAGCAGGATAATCTGCAGCAAGCGTATAGACGGTACTGTAGGTTGAGCAGATCAGAAACGCCAGAAACCATATGGATGGGAGAGTCTTCACAACTTATTCTGTCGTCCTTTAGTTTTTCCGGATGATTGAGGACCAGAAGCTATCGCCGGCGCCCGTCCCCTGGATTCCAAAGAATTCCGCGATCGTGGCTGCGAGATCGGCGAATGTCCGGCGTACACCGATATCGACGCCGCCCCTGATGCGGTCACCGTAAACCAAAACGGGGACGTGTTCCCGTGAATGATCGGTCGACGGAGTGGTCGGATCACAGCCGTGATCGGCAGTGATGACGAATACATCCTCAGGTCGCAATGTTTGCAGAATCTCCGGTAGAAATGCATCGACCTCGACCAGACCGCCGTAATACCCTTCGACGTCGTTGCGGTGACCCCAGAGCATGTCGAAATCGACCAGGTTGGTGAAGATCAATCCGGATGCATCCCCCCGAATCGCTAACAGGGTCTCTTTCAAACCATCCCGGTTGGATTTCGTATGCACCGCGTGACTCAATCCCCTCCCGGCGAAGAGGTCATCGATCTTGCCGATCCCGTGAACTTCGATTCCCACTCTCAGTAAGAGATCGAGGAGAGTATCATCAGGCGCAGGCAGCGAAAAATCCCTGCGGTTCGCCGTCCGTTGAAAGCTGCCCGGAGAACCGATGAAGGGCCGGGCGATGATCCTGCCGACGGCATCCTTCCCGTCCATAATACGGCGGGCGATGCGACAAATTTCGTAGAGTTCATCCAGCGGCAGAATCTCTTCGTGAGCGGCCAGTTGCAGGACGGAGTCCGCTGACGTGTACAGAATGAGATGACCGGTGCTCAGATGTTCAGCCCCGAGCCGGTTGATGATGTCGGTTCCCGATACCGCGGCATTTCCAATGAACTTCCGCCCGGTTTCCCGCTCCAACCGCTGAACGATTTCAGCCGGAAAGCCTCCGGGGTAGGTGGGCTGCGATTGCCCGGCGACATACCCCATCAACTCCCAGTGACCGGTGATACTGTCCTTGCCGGGGGCTTTTTCGGCCATCATGCCATATGCCGCCAGCGCTACAGAATCGGTAGAAAGCCCTTCGATCGATGTAATCTGCCCCAATCCCAGGCTCTCCAGGTTCGGCAGCTTCAATCCACCGACGGCCCGGGCGAGGTTTCCCAGGGTGTTGGACCCCGCGTCACCATACTCTGCTGCATCGGGCAACTCACCGATGCCGGCGCTGTCCAGAATCAGGACGATAAACCGGCCGGCTGCAGGTCTCAACTCCCCATCAGCTCCGCGTTAGCGCACTTGCAGATCTTCTCAACTTTTTTGCGAAAACTGTAATGGCCCGACGGGAGTTGTGTGGGGTCGATCACCTTGACGTAACTCAGCGCCGCGCCGCATACGGGACAGATCTTCTGCTGTCTCGTCTGAGCTTTGGCGACTTTGTCACCGAATGTTTGTGCTTTTGCCATATATTCCTCAGATTTTATCTTCCATAATTAAAGTGCACATTCACGCCAGCTTATAATATAACAAATACAAACGCAAAGTCAATAAAAAATCCGCCCATTAGCAAATGGACGGACCGACCGTTTTAGGGTCT
>JALGZU010000249.1 GCA_025774735.1 candidate division LCP-89 bacterium
AACAAAGTTTTCATTAAATTCAAGGTTGTGTACTTCAGGTGTATGTTTTAAGCTAGATATTCCTGGAATTGATTCAATTGAATTTTGTAATTCTGTTGCATAAATATCATTTGCCTCTAGAAAAATGGCCTTCAGTCTGCACTTAATAAATGGATCATTTATAGCTCTCTCTAAAATCAACAAAGGTGTAGATTTAGTGCCATCCCTATATTTTCCTGGCCCAGAAAACAAGTCCACATAAGCTATATTCTTCTGTCCGTCTTTAATTGCTCGTGTAATAATCTTAGCCCAGATATCAAAATATTTTGATACGATACTGGCTTTTACTTGGGAGTGTTCCTCTGGTTTCCTAAAAAAAGGCGTATCCGGCAAGATTATCCCTCCACTAATATTAGAACTTACCTTTCAAGATATCCTTAAGTAGGAATTGATAATTCTAAATTTCTGCTTGATCGAAAAATGCCCTCATCGCTTCCACCACCATTCCGAACCTCTCCTCTCCCAGTTCGGGGTAGATCGGCAGCGCCAGAACTTCCCTCGCCGCCTTCTCCGCTTCGGGGAAATCTCCCTCTTTATATCCCAGAGAGCTGAAACATTTCTGCAGGTGCAGCGGGACGGGGTAGAAGATGGCCGTGTAGATCCCCTCTTTATCCAGAAATGCCTTCAGTTCGTCGCGCCGTTCGGTGCGGATGACGAACTGGTGGTAGATGTGATCGTTGCCGGACGCTTCCACGGGCAGATCGACCGGAAGACCGGCCAGCTCGGCGCGGTAGCGGTCTGCGATTTCCCGGCGCTGACGGCTCCAGGCTTCCAGGTGAGGCAGTTTGGACAGGAGAAAAGCCGCCTGGAAAGCATCCAGCCGGCTGTTCAAGCCGACTTCGTCGTGGTAGTAGCGCTGCTTCGCCCCGTGATCCCGCAGCGAACGCAGTCTCTCCGCCGCCTCGCCGCTCGAAGTCACGATCATGCCGCCGTCCCCGGCGCCGCCTAAATTCTTGGTGGGGTAAAACGAGAAAGCGGTCAGGGTTCCCCAGTTCCCGGCGGATCGGCCGTTGCGTTTCGCTCCGATGGCCTGTGCGGCGTCTTCTAAGATTGCCGCGTTCCTCGCAGCCGCCCAGGAACAAATGCTCTCCATATCCGCCAGTTGACCATAGAGATGCACCGGCAGCACGGCTTTTAATCCCGCTTCCGGCACGGCTTCAAGCAGATCCGGATTCAGGTTGCAGGTCACCGGATCGATATCCACGAAGTGGGGCTTGGCTCCCAGACGGGTGATCGCCGAAACCGTCGAAAAGAAACTGAACGGGGTGGTGACGACGACGTCGCCCTGTTTCACGTCCAGAGCCATCAATGACAGCAGCAGTGCATCCGAACCCGAAGCCACTCCGATTCCGTGGTTTACGCCGCAGAGATCGGCGATCTTCTCTTCGAGTTCCGCCACCAGCGGCCCCAGAATAAAGTGCTGCGTTGCCAGCACTTGCTCCATGCGGCGCAGCACCTCGTCCCGGATGGTCTGAAACTGGACCGGCAGGTCGAGAGGTGGAACCTTCACAGCTTGGTCTCCTTCATTGTCTGCAGCAGCTCGTACTGCAAATCCATGTCGCCGTGCCCCCGTCCGAGTTTGACGTTGGGCTTCACCGATCCGTGAAAGTCGGTGCCCCCGGATACCAGCAGGTTGTAGCGGTTCGCCAGGTCCGAAAAGCGCGCTTCGTCGCCTCTGCCGTGTTCGGAATAGAACACCTCGATGCCCTCAATGCCCAGATCTACTATGTGGTGGATGTTATTCTCAAAGTTCAACTCGTCCCGACGCATGAGCGTGTACGGGTGTGCCAGGATGGAGATGCCGCCCGATTGCTTGATCATGGCGATGGCCTCCTCGAGCGGCAGCCTCTTCTTGTCCAGATAAGCCTCTCCGCCCTCCTTGAGGTAGCGATGAAACGCCTCCTGATAGGAACGAACCGATCCTTTCTTGACCAACAGTGCGGCGAAGTGAGGCCGGCCAACCAGGTCGCCCCCCGATTCGGTGATGAGCTCTTCCATGGTGATGGCGATGCCGAGTTCGTTCAGCTTTTCGATCATCTTCACGTTGCGGGTGTAGCGGAAATCCCGCAGTTCTTTCAAAGTCGCTTCCATTCCCGATTCGTTCACATCGATCAGCAGCCCCACGATGTGCACCGAGCCGTACGGGGAATCGGCGCTGATCTCCACGCCGGGTATGACCTCCAACTCGAACTCCTCACCGGCCGCCAGAGCCTCCGCGTTGCCTGCCGTGGTATCATGGTCAGTGATAGCGACGGCCTGCAAACCTTCTGTTTTGGCCAGATGCACCAGATCCCGCGGTGAATACGATCCATCCGATGCTGTTGTATGAGTGTGTAAATCGATCAAGGGCAAGTCTCAAGTTACTTAAATCCTTTTAATTAAATATTATTTCGGAAAGAAAGCAAGGGCAATCTGGCCTTTCTTCAGGTGCACCGGTCGTTTTGGGCGGTTTTCAGGGGGTATGGAGGCGCGTTTTTAAGCCTGGAAAGGGTGGTGAAATCATGCCGGGAAACATTCAACCCGATAGCCGTTTTTTGGTCAGCACTTTGCCGAGTTCCACGCCCGGCTGATCCAGCGGATTCAGCCCCAGGAAGGAGCCGGCGAAAACGGTGGCGATCTGCAGGATCATCAGAAAATATCCGACAGCGTAAGCGTCGACTTTGGGGAACAAAGCGGTCAGGCTGGGGCGCCCCGCCTTCCTTAGCGCTTCCTCGGTGGCGAGTTTTTCCGCCGTGATCAGGTCAGACAGGGTGTGACCGCCCCAGAAATCCAGATCGGGTTTTTCGGGGTAGATACGGGGGATGACCAGGTCGGCGCCGTGGTCCTGTACTTCCAGGAAGCAGAGGACCTTGTCGAAGGGGCCTTCCATGTATAGCTGCACCATGGAGTGCTGATCGGTGGCGCCCAGGGCCTTCTCGGGTGTCTGTCCCCAGAAGATTTCTTCGCCTGCCAGGTTGAATTTCTTGCCCAGACTTTCAGCCCAGAGCTGCCGGAACCAGTCCGCCAGGGCCAGCAGACGGTTGCTGTACGGCATCATCACTACCGTGCCAGCGCCTTTTTGATCGCGCAAGAGGCAGAGCGACAGGGCGAAACGGTAAGCCGGGTTGTTGAGTATTTCGCTTGTGGAACAGGCTTCATCCGCCGCCCGGGCGCCACCGCAGAGGCTGTCGATATCCAGACCCCCTAACGCTGCAGGTAAGAGACCCACGGGCGTGAGCACGGAAAAGCGCCCGCCTACTCCTGGATCGATGCTGAACGCAGAGATCTTCTCCTCTTCAGCGATCTTGCGCAAATGCCCTTTCTGCGGATCGGTGGTGAAGACGAGGTGGTCGCGGTAGCGGTCTTTCAGGTGGTGTTCCAGCCGCTCCCGCACGATCAGAAATTGAGCCAGAGTTTCAGGTGTCCCACCCGATTTGGTCACCACGTTGAAGAGGGTTTTCTCCATGTCCAACTGCCCCAGCAGGGCGTCGAATTCGAAGGGATCGACGTTGTCTGGAAAGTGCATCCGGGGGCCTGACGGCGCTTCGTCCGGGGTTCTCCCCAGAGCCGTCTGCAGGGCGGCCGGTCCCAGCGAGCTTCCACCGATGCCCAGGACTACCACGTCAGTGAACTTGTGGCGAGCCTTTACTCCGTACTCTCGCACCTCCGCCACCATTTTGCCCCGGTAGGGGAGATCGTAGAAGGACAGGTCGCCGCTCTGGCGGCGCTCCGCCAGGTCCTCGTGGGCTTTACGCGCCTTCGGGAGGGCTTCCTCAATATCCTCATCTCTCAACCCCAGAGGATCCCCGATCCGGTCGAAGTTGAGGTTGTCAAAATTCCACGCTATATTCGATGTCATAGACCAAATTCCCCGTCTTGATTATGACTTAATATCTGGATAGTTGTTGCCTTTTGAAAGAGACAACAATGGCGCCCATAAAATACCGAAATCGGCTGGAAAAAGCAAACAACAATCCGGGGATTTTAGATCGTGCCCGAAGAGAGAACCCGAACACCAAGCAACGTCAATAGTAATTTATTTTTTCAGTATCGAAGTTTTTTCTTGACAATAAGAGAATTATTGTCTATATTATTAATATCACATACTATTTAGACATCAACCAGGAGGATATTATGAAGCGTTCGATGTTGTTTACACTCATTTTGGTGATGGCCAATTGGGCGAACGCGGAGACTCACATCCCGGGCGGGAACATCTCGGGTGTCTGGGATCTGGCCGGTTCGCCTTATTTTATCGAGGGCAACTGCGTCATTACCTCGACGAGCACGCTGACGATTGAACCGGGCGTGGAAGTGTTAATGGAACCCTTTGTCCGACTCCGTTGCGAAGGGCAGTTACTAGCAATAGGTACTGAAACCGATTCCATCCTCATTACAGCTACCGACACAACCCAGGGTTGCGAATCTCTGGATTTTTTGAATACCAATTCCAGCCCGATGGATAGCTCTGTGCTGGCGTACTGCAAGATTTCTTATGGAGCCGCTTCCTCCGCACCTGACATGTATATGCACGGAGGCGGACTTTATCTTAAGAACTCATCCAGAATTTTGATCAATCATTGCCTGATTACACATTGTCGGACCAGAGAATATATCGGTTAC
>JALGZU010000250.1 GCA_025774735.1 candidate division LCP-89 bacterium
GCGTCCCAGATCTCGTGCTGCGCCGGTCCGGCATTCACCGCCAGGAAGAAATCGCCCAGGGGAGCTCCGCCGGGCACGTTCAGTCTCCCCAGGACAGTGCGCTGCTGATAGGCGCCCAGATTCAGCGTGACCGGATTGCCGAAATTGATCTGTCCACCGGCCGGCAGAGTCACCCTCAACCAGCCCTGGAAGGTTTGCGCCTGTCCCGCCAGCTCCGTGAAGGTGACGTCGAATTCCAGCGTTTCGCCCGGCGATACGGAAACGGCGTTCGGCGCGGCGGTGAGTTCAACCGGGGCACCCAAGCTGTAAGCCCGCACGGTTCCGTCCGCCGAAGCGACAATCAGGCTACCACCCGATATGGCAGGGGAACTCTCCACGAAATAATCCGTCTGCGTTTCATCCAGCACCACCCCGGTGAAAGCATCGAGGGCGTAGATGAGTCCATTATTCGATCCGATGTAGAGGACACCGTTGGAGAGGGCCGGACTGGAAAGCAGCGCCCAATCCCCCAGGGAGCGTTCCCAGAGGAGCAATCCATCATCCAGGTCGAAAGCCCTGACCGAGCCTTCGAATCCGCCGAGGTAGACGTTGCCGTAGCCGACGGCAGGAGTGCCGTAGAGGAAATCGTATTCAGTGAAGTCCACCTGCCAAAGTTGGACTCCTGAGCTGGCATCCAGCGCGCTCAACCGGTTGAAGGAGAGCCCTCCGCCGTTGGCGATGGTGCCGTAGATGACCTTACTTTCAGCGACGACCGGGGCGCCGTAAACTGCTCCCGCAACCGGCACGGACCAGACCGGATTGCCATCGGGGGTGATGGCGTGAGCGGTTTCATCGTCGCCGGAGAAGTAGATAGTTTGCCCGTCCGTCGAGGGGCTGGTCATGACGTCTCCGCCGGTGTTTATTCTGAATATTTCCGCCCCGGTGAGCGCGTCGAAAGCATAGAATTTGTGATCGAAGGAGCCGACATAAACCCTGCCATCAAAGACGAGGGGCGAGGAGATCAGCCAGGAGCCGGTCTCTGTCTGCCACAGCAGTGAGCCGCTCACAGCGTCATAGCAGTAGAGTTTATGGTCGACGCAGCCCGCGTAGATGCGTCCCTCCCATAGCGTCGGTGGAGCTTCCAACCAACTGCCCAAAAACATCTGCCAGAGTTGAGAACCGGTAGATGCATCGAGCGCCACCAACCTGGCGTCGGCCGTGGTGACGTAGGCGATGCCACCGGAGATGACCGGGGAGATGTAGGCCGGCGATCCCAGATCGACCGTCCACAAGTCAACCAGTCCAGCCGTTGTAGCCTCCGAACTGTATCCTGTTCTCGCTGCGTCGCCGTGGAAGAGCGGCCAGTCGGCCGAAGAGATCCCGGCGATCAGCAGGGCAACGATTGTTGAAATGACAGTATATCTCATCGTTTATCGTCTCCTGAAAAGGCGGAATAACGTGCGTATTCCTTCTATACCCGGTTCTCAGTACGTTTCGAACCAGTTCAGCGCCGCACCCACGATGTCCAGGCTGTAAAGCACGATGGTATAGTGATCAGCAAAATACCAGTGAATTTCCTTCGGCGGCCCCGCGGCATCGAAGAGTTGTTGACCCGTCGGGACGGTGACATCGAGGGTGCCGTTGTGCATCTGCAGGGCGACTTCGGGCGAGGCGTTGATGATGGTATTGACCGGATCGACCATGTCCATGAGGCGGGGGATGGTCTCGTAGTGCTCGTTCAGTGCTGCGCGCATGGGGATGGCCGGTGGCAGCTGGGAGTTTGAAACCAGTTCGGTCCAGTCTCCACCGCCCACGATCAGGCAGGCCGCGTCGAGGCGGTGATCGACGCTCATGGTAAGGGCTCCCAGGATCGCGCCCAAGCTGATGCCGATCAGGTGGAGTTCGTCGTCGATGACGTCTGGATGGGACTGCAGATAGTCGAGGGCGCGGCGTTCATCCATTACCGTGGTGGCCAGTCCGGCCCGATCCTGGGTGAAATTGAGCGAAAACAGGTCTCGTCCCGGCACGGAGCGGTCGCCGTGGTACTGGGCATCGATGGCGAAGATGACGTACGGTTCTCCGTAGATGAGTTCCATTAAGTATATCAGGTCGGAGAGCCAGCCTTCGATGGCGGCGGATCCCCCGTACCCGTGCAGGTAGAGTATGGCCGGGTAAGGTCCGGGACCCGCCCACAAGGCTTTGGGAACGATGATGTTGCCGGTTACCGTTTCTCCGTGCACGGATTGGAAGGTCACGTAGTAGCTGTCGTGGAAAAATGTGCTCTCGATCAGATTTTCCGTGGCGTTCAACGGCTGGGCGGAATCGTAGTCGTAATAAGCGATCATATCCTCGAAGTTATAATCCGAGGAGTGGGCAGACTGCTGCGGCAACAACAGAACGCATGCCGTCAGGCTCGCTGTTATGGCCATGAATTTGATACGAGGAATCATCCTTTAGCCTGAGTTCTACCAATCAATTTGAAGATGGTATTTTGCCTAAATATAGGACAATTTCGACGGTAAGTCAAGGAGTAATTCAGGTCGAGGCGTTTTTTTAAGCTCTGAGGCGGTTGGTGGTGAGCAGGGGCGTAATGACTTAGTGATGCCAGAATTTGGCTCCGCGGATCCAGTGCCAGACGTGCCGAACAGCATGGCGGAAGCGCACGAAGCTCTTGCGGGTTTCAAATTCGAAGGAGCTCTTGCCCTCAGCGGAGATGGGTTGGTTCAAGGGTGCGGTCAGGATTTCGCTCTTCTGGCGGGCCAGGATCTGGCTGGAGTAGACGCTGCGGTATCCCGTCATAAGGAAACTGGTCACGCAGACGGCGGCCCCGTAGGGTCCGAAGGAGGGACCGAAGAGCTCCAATCCCATCACTGAAGCGGCGATGGGGGTGTTGGCGCAACCTGAGAGCACACCGATCATGCCCAGTGCGGCGAAAATGGCCGGATCCGCCCCCATGATCTGTCCCCAGAGCGAGCCTGCCGCGGCGCCCACCACGAAGATGGGCGTCACCACCCCTCCGCTGCCTCCGCACCCCAGCGTTATGCCGGTGGCTAATGATTTGAACATCCAGAACCACCAGGGACCGGGTTCTCCGCTCAAGAGTTTTTCCAATGAATCGACACCCAGACCCAGCCCGCCGGTCGCTCCCAGCAGCCCGAATCCGACCAGGATCAAGCCGCCATAGAGGGGTACGAAATGCGGCCGGGTACTGAACGTATTGAAGAACTTGTGTCCCCAGCGTAAAGACTCGATGAAGAGAATCGCCACCAGTCCGAAGAAAACCCCGGACAGGATCACCTGGACGAAGAGCGCTTCGCTGAAGACGCTCGTATAGGAGATGGGCTCCCAGAAATAGCTGGCGCCCAGCCAGTTGGAAACCTGGTAGGCGGTGATCCCGGCGACGAAAGAGGGGAGCAGGATTTCGTAGAGAATCTGACCCAGGAAAAGCACTTCTACTCCGAAGAGCGCCCCCGCGACCGGTGTGCCGAAGATGGCCGCGAAACCTGCGGATATCCCGCAAATGACCAGCTTTTTGCGGTCTCTTTTGTTGAGGTGAAAGAGATCGGCGAAGAGGGAGGCCAGGGTGGCGCCGATCTGGGCGGCGGGGCCCTCTTTCCCGGCGGAGCCTCCGGCGGCGATGGTGATGACGGTGGCGGTCAACTTCACGGGGGCATCCATGGGGTACATGCGGCCTTCCCGCTTGTGCACCGCTTCAATGACCTTCTCCGTCCCGTGCCCGGCAGCCTGTGGGGCCAGCAGTTTGATGATATGGGCTGAGAGCCACAATCCCACCGGGAGCACCACGTAGTAGTATTGATACTGTTGTATGAAGTGAATGGAGCCGTGCAGGAAATAGATGAAGAGCGCCGTGGAGCCGCCCACGATGGCTCCGACGATGGTGGCAAGAATCGTCCAGCGCAAGATGTTGAAAAAGAGCGCGGATGATTCCAGGAACTGGCGCCGAAAACGGCGGACTATGCGGTATAGGAAGGTCACGGAGCGAGACTCTCCAGAATCGTCAGAGCGCGACGCAATTCCGTTTCAGAGGCGGCGAAGGAGATGCGGAAATGGCTGTTTTTCTGCGAGAAGGCATCCCCAGGAATCATGAACAGTTCACGGTCGATGCAGCGTTCGATGAAGGTCTCCGAGGTATCACCCGGAGGGACGTGGGTGAAGATGTAGAAGGCTCCCCGGGGCCTGGTCGGGTTGAATCCGAGCTTCCGCAAACCCTCGTAGATCAGGTCGCGACGCTTTTCGAGACTGCCGATTTCGGCGCTGACGTCGCAGGAAAACGCCTCAAGAGCGGCGTACTGCGCCACCGAGTTGGCGCTGGTGAAGCTGTACTGCTGCATGACGGTCATCTGGCGGATGAGCCATTCAGGTCCCGCCGCATAGCCGAGGCGCCAACCTGTCATGCCGTAGGTTTTTGAGAAGCCGCCCAGAATTAGCGCGGGCACGTCGCGGTTCGAAACCGATTCGTGGCTGTCGCCGTCGAAGACGTAGTAGTCGTAAATCTCGTCGGATATGACGAAGAGATTGTGTTTCATGACGATCTCGGCGATGCGGTCCATGTCGCCGGCAGACAGCACCGCTCCGGTGGGGTTGTTGGGATAGTTGAGGATCAAGAGCTTGGTGCGGGGTGTGATGGCCGCTTCCAGGATT
>JALGZU010000251.1 GCA_025774735.1 candidate division LCP-89 bacterium
ATGTGACCACCCCCAATATAAGCAATGTCGGACTTTAAATGAACTAAATCTTTTGTTTTTACGCTTACGACGTCGTATCCTCGAGGGCCCAGATGGCGTCTCAACTGGTCGATCGCGACGGCGTTGGTGCGCTGCGATAAACCGATGAAAAGCCGCTTATCAATACGTAGCACGTCCCCGCCTTCGAGCGTGCCCGGCGGTTCGATCTCGACGGTCACCTTGCGCCGGCTCAGCACCGTCCGGACGCGGGTCTCTTCCCCCGTGCGGGACTCCACTCCCAAGCGCGCAATAAAAGCCGTATCCCCCACCACTAGCGCGGGGTCCTCGGCGAAGCAGCAGTCAGGGTAGCGCTCGTCCGGATCGACATAGATCAACCTCAGGCCAAGCGAGAGGAGCGCTTCCCGGTATTTGCGGTGCTGCTCTTTCGCCAGGGTGACGTCGATCGGCTCGGTCTCAGAGCGAACGCACTGATCGTACCTGTCCGCCACGCTGCGGACCAAGGCATAGTTGTATTTTTCCAAATCGTTCTACTCCACCACCTCCGGCACCAGGATCCACCCCACCGTCCAGGCGCCCTCGTCTTCATTGTTCAAGCAGACCACGCCGCCGTTTTTGAAATCGATCACTTTGACCTCGGCGCTGCCGGTAATCAGAAGCGACGCCAGCCGGCTCAGGTGCGGCAGGTGTCCCACCAGCATCAGATCTTCTCCCTGCTCCCCGAATTTATCCGCCCACAAACACGGATCGGCCATCGGGTCAAGGTTTTCCATCGCCTCTACCCCGCCCTGCGGCTGCAGAAATTCCTCCAGGATTTCAGCCGTCTGCCGCGCTCTGGTCTTGCCGCTGTGGAATATGCGATTCACCTCGGTGCCCGCATGAGCGGAGACGTATTCTGCCACCTTCCGCACGTCGGCCTCTCCCCCACCGGTCAAGGGCCGGTCGGGATCCTCGCCTTTCGATTTAGATCGCCCGTGCTGCACCAGATACAGGTTCATGGGCTCTTCTCCCACGGTCTATTCGCCGGACGCCGTTCCACCCTCTGTCTTGACGATGCGCAAGGGCGGCGCCGAGCCCTCCTTATCCTGCCCCATGTAGAGCGTGACGTGCGGGAAGGGGATCTCGATGTTGTGTTCGTCGAAGGCCTTCTTCAGCCGGCGGTTGAACTCCCGCCCGATGCGCCACTGCTTGATCGGCCTTGTGGTCGTGCGGGCTTTGATCACCAGGGCCGAATCCCCGAATTGATCCAGGCCCAGCACTTCGATCGGCTCAATGATGTCGTCTTTGTAATCCGGATCGCCGCGCAGCTCCTCGTCAACGGCTTTAATCACCTCGATGACCTCGTCAACATCCTCTTGGTAAGCCACTCCGATTTCGAAGACATAGCGGGAGTACTCCTTGGTCATGTTGGTGACCACGTCGATGCTTCCGTTGGGGATGTAGTGAACGTTGCCAGCTAAATCCCGCAGGATGGTCATCTTCAGATTGATCTTTTCCACCAGGCCGCCCTTGCCCGAAATGTTGACCACGTCACCCACGCGGATCTGGTCTTCCAACAGGATGAAAAAGCCGTTGATGACGTCCTTGACCAGGCTCTGAGCCCCGAAACCCACGGCCAGGCCGACGATGCCGGCAGCCGCCAGGATCGGTCCGATTTCAATGCCGAGTTCGCTGAGGATGGTGATGAAGGCCACCAGCAGGACGACGACGTCAAGCAGGTGCCGGATCACCGATCCCAGGGTCGAAGCCCGCTTCTTGTACTCTTCATCCATCCGCTTCCTGGCGAACAGTTCGGCCAGCCGGGATGAAAGCACGTTCACAGCCTTAATGGCGATCAGGGTGATGATGATGATGAGAAGAACGCGCAGACCCGTGGACATCGCCCAATCACCCATTTCTTTGAGTATTACCGGCAAATCCATCTGTATACCGTTTCGGTTAAATCATTTAAACTTGCAGTCATTCCGGGGATTGACTCGCATAAAAGGCTTGACAATAGCCCTTTTTTCTATTATATTAAACAATATATATTTTCGGGGATGCAGGCATGACCTGATCGGTTATGCGTCTTCCGGCTCCGGCTGGATCTGCTTCCCCGGTTCAATTGACGCGAAAGAGGCGCCTCGGGCAGACGGCGCCTCTTCCCATCCCCGGCGGGATGGCTAATCCTACGTCTTTCCCGACCCCGCTTCGGCTCATTCGATAACGTTCATCCCCCGCAGTTCGAACTCTCCCTGCTGTATCGAAGAGATAAATTCCATGGATTTGACTTCGTGGAAGTACCCCTGCACTTCCCGGCGGCCGCCGTGATACTGGTTGATAATATAAGCGAACAGGTCGGCCACCTGCAAGCCCTCCGAATGCGTCGCCGGCACGAACAACGGCGAACCGAGCACCCCGTGAAATCCACCCCCGAAGGTGGTCTTGTACATGAAGTTCATCACGCTGGAACCCAGCACCCGGTCGTGATGTGCCTCCACCGTTTTAAAGATCAGCTTGGCCAGTTGTCCGGGGTGGCTCTCCAGTATGAACGTGTTAACCCGTTCGATCAGGTATGCCAGCAGCAACGAACAGGTGTTCTCGTCGTAGTGGTCGGAACTCGATATGGAACCCCTCTCCAGGGGAACCGAAGGTCCGAAGGACGGTGGTTTATCGGGGTCGAGCAAGTCGCGGCGCGTGGTTGAAAAAACCACCACCTTCTCGAGGCGGCAGAGACTGAAGAGTTCCTGCAGAAATTCGATCTTGCGGTAACTGGAAACCGCTCTGTGGCTGGCCAGCAGCCGCCCTCGCAAGGTGAATTCGCCGATGCCCGGTCGCTTGAAGAAGCGGCCTTTTAACTGCATCATCTTGCGGCAGAAGCCGTCGTAGGCGGATTCCTCTATCGCGGCTCCAGCAACCGTGGCGTAATAATCGGTCTCATCAGGGCGTTGCCAGCGGCTCTCATCAATAAAAATCAGTATCGACATCCAAACGCATCTCCCGTATCCGCGCCCAATCCGGCACGTTCACATCCTGTCCGAGAACACCACCGCCCCGTCTGGTGCTCTCAATCCGTCGTGCAGATTTCAATTTGCGATAGGCACAAACCTCCAGTTTATAATCAACACTTTTTAAACACTGCTTAAGGTGATATGTGTCACAATCGGTCGAACGTCTTTTGGACGCAGTAGTTCGATCCGGTCGCCGCCATGCCCTCTACACGTCCAGGTTACGGACGTAACGGGCGTTATCTTCAATGAAGGCGCGGCGCGGCTCTACCTGGTCTCCCATCAGAACCTGGAACATCTTGTCCGCCGCGGCAGCGTCCTCCAGGTTGACCTTGAGAACCGTACGCCGCTCCGGATCCATGGTCGTCGCCCAGAGCTGTTCCGGGTTCATTTCACCCAATCCTTTGTAGCGCTGGATATTGATGCCCTGGCTCCCCCCCAACCGTTTCAGGATTTCATCCTGCTCGCGCTCGTCGTAGGCGTAAAACTCCTGCTTGTTCTTGCGGAGGCGGTACAGGGGCGGCTGGGCGATGTAGATGTTACCGGCTTCCACCAACTGGCGCATGTGGCGGAAGAAGAATGTCAACAGCAGCGTGCGGATGTGAGCTCCGTCCACGTCGGCGTCCGTCATGATGATGATCTTGCTATAGCGTAACTTGGAGAGGTTGAATTGTCCGTTTTCGTTGTTGTTACCGTTTCCATTACCGTTTTCGCCGTTCTCCCCAGGTTCCTCCACGCCGATGCCGGTGCCGAGCGCCTGAATGATCGTGCGGATCTCTTCATTCGATAAGACTTTGTCCTGGCGCGCTTTCTCGACGTTCAGGATCTTGCCCCGGAGCGGCAGGATCGCCTGAAAACGGCGGTCGCGTCCCTGTTTGGCCGATCCCCCCGCCGAATCGCCCTCAACCAGGAACAACTCGCAGTGTTCGGCGTCGTTGATAGAGCAGTCCGCCAGTTTCCCCGGCAGGGATCCCGATTCCAAAGCTCCTTTCCGCCGCACTAGGTCCTTCGCCTTCCGGGCTGCCTCCCGAGCCCGCGCGGAAGCGGTGCACTTATCGATGATGCGCCGGGCGATGCCGGGGCGTTCATCCAGAAACTCCGCCAGAGCTTCACCGACGATCGACTCCACGATCCCCTTTACTTCGGAATTACCCAAACGGGTCTTGGTCTGTCCCTCGAACTGGGGTTCGGGCACCTTGACCGAAATCACCGCCGTCAATCCTTCGCGGGTGTCCTCGCCGCTTAATGTAAATTTGCCGTTCTTGAAGATGTTATTCTTGGTCGCGTAGTAATTCATTGTGCGGGTCAGAGCCGCCTTGAAACCGGACAGGTGGCTGCCGCCCTCCAGCGTGTAGATGTTGTTGACGTAGGTGAAGATGTTCTCCACGTAGGAGTCGTTGTACTCCAGGGCGACGTCCACCAGGACCTCATCCTTTTCGCCGCTGAAGGCGATGGGATTGGGGTGCAGCGCCTGGCGGGCTTCGTCGAGATAGCTGACGAACTCCGCCAATCCGCCCTTGTACTGGAAAATCCGCTCGCGCGTCTCCTCCAGGCGTATATCGCGGGCGATGATCTTCAACCCGCTGTTCAAAAAGGCCAGTTCTCTCAACCGGGTGGAGATCGTCTCGAAGCTGTAGCGGTCGATTTTCCGACCTCTTCGACCTTGCCGTCCGCCTTGCCGCGCTTGTAGCTCTGGCGATACTTCTTCCCGTCTCTCTCCACTTCGACCCGGCACCATTCGGAGAGCCCGTTGACCACGGAAACCCCCACCCCGTGCAGACCGCCGGAGACCTTGTAAGTCTGCTTGTCGAACTTGCCGCCGGCGTGCAGCATGGTCATAACCACTTCCAGCGCAGAGCGCTTCTCGGTCTTGTGCCGGTCCACGGGGATACCGCGCCCGTTGTCGATGACCTCCACCGAATCATCGGGGTGGAGCACCACTTCTATCTGGGTGCAGTACCCCGCCATGGCCTCGTCGATGGAGTTGTCCACCGCTTCGTACACCAGGTGATGCAATCCCCGCGAGGAAACGTCTCCGATGTACATGGCCGGCCGGCGGCGTACCGCTTCTAATCCCTTTAATACCGTAATCTTTTGTGCGTCGTAGTTCTCGATTTTTTCAGGCATGTCAACGTTCGTCATAGTCATGTTCCGATCCCCCCAATAAAACCGGATTAATATTGCTAGAAGATTTTACTCGCTGTGGCAGTAAATGCGTTTATGAGCTTTTCTTTATCTCATTTCTGATTAATTCAATGATGAAATCAACATCATCAGCATCTGGTGGTAGGAAATCTGTATACACCCCATCATACGCTTTCGAATATCGATTGATAGATTCGCCGATCCAGCCATAAACCCTATCAGCATCTTCCCTATTTATTGGAAAATCTATTTTTATCTTTAACGGATCCCCGAAATATGCTATATCCTTATGCGCTAATCCCTTATGTCTAACCGCTCTAAAATTATCGAGAACATCTTTATTCTCTTCTATGAATTTATAATCATTTTCCACCATTTTCTTTAGTTCGCAATCGTCAATATCCGCAGCTTTAAACAAATCAGGATTCTGATCCACAAATTCAAAATAATCTCTTAAATTTAAAACATCTGATCTTTCATCTAAGACAAGCCTGTAAACTATCAATACGATAGTAGTACCAAAGGAATAAAAAATAGAATAGAAGAATCCAGGTGCTAAATTTAATACATCATTTTCTTTAACTGTTACCTCATTTATTCTATCTAAAATAGTCGTCAGGTTATATAGGTGTGCTGTCTCTACTTCCAGTCCTCTGCGCATTTCCTCAAATTGTTTTCTTCTTGTATCTTGACTGTACATGATCCAATCAAATCAAAAAATCTGTTCCACTTAATCATTCTTTCCTCCCCCCTATCAAGGCCACGCAGCCGGCCAGGATCAGCAGGCCGCCGGCGATCTCACGCGCCGTGGGAATGGTGCCGATGAAGCCGAGTGCCAGGACGAAGACGAAGAGCGGCTGCGTCTGGTTGACCAGGACCGCCTTTGATACGTCCACGTAGCGGAGCGCGAACAGGAAGATCTGCCTCGATCCCATGGGGCCGGCCAGCGCGATCAGCACCACGTGTGGCCAGACATACCCCAGGTCAAACAGGGATTCACCCGGGGTTAGAAATATCCAAATCAAAAAGAAGGCGGCAATAATCGAATTGCGGACAAAATTCAGCAGTACGGGATCGATACTTCGCACCGCCTGTTTGGCGAACACCTCTACCAGACCGAAGCAGACTGCGCTGGTGACCATCACCCAGAACCAGAAACTCAATTCGACGTCGGTGGCATAACGGATCACCAGCATCCCGCCGATCAGTACCAGGGCGCCGGCAGCCTCCCGGAACCGGAAGCGCTCGCGCAGAAAGATCACACCCAGAAAAACCGCCACCAGGGTTTGCAGCCGGGCGATGAACGACGCCACCGTGGGATCCAAATACTTAAGTCCCGTCCACATGGCCAGCAGAGCCACAATCGACGCCGCGCTGAAGGCCAGGAGGTAGAACCAATCCCTGCCGCTGCATCTCCCCAACTCCCGCCACCGGCCCTTCACACCGGTCCAGGCGCCCAGCAGAACCGCAGCGATGCTGAAGATCCAGGCGATCAGCAGTTCC
>JALGZU010000252.1 GCA_025774735.1 candidate division LCP-89 bacterium
GAAGTTGAAGCGGTCGGTCAGAGCGCGGGCGTAGGTCAGACCGACGGCGAGATCCCCGGCATCGAAATATTGGTTGGTTCCCTCCGGCTCATATTCAGTCGTGATCTCCATCTCGCCCATGGTGAGGGCGGTGACGCTCAAGCCCAGCGCGCCTATTTCGCGGCCGAAGCTGTGGGTAATGCCGGCGTAGGCGATACGGGTATCCAGAAACCAGTCCACGGTGGAGAGGATGATTTCGGTGCCGTCACCGAGGCTGATGGCGGCAGGATTCCAGTACAAGCCTTCCGCACCGCTGGCCATGGCGACGTTGGAGTTGGCCAGGGCCGCCCCTTCAGCTTCGACGGGGATCTGCAGAAAGTTGGCTCCCGACTGCCCCACGTTGCGGAACTCCCCGGCCGACAGTTCAGCCGCCGGCAGGGTGAGAAGGGTTGACAGCAGTATCAGCATCCACATTGCTGTGCTTTTCATGCGAAACTCTCCTGCTACCGGATCACAGCGAACTTGCCCACGTGTTCGCCTTGATCGGATTTGACGTGATAGAAGTAGACGCCGGTGACGACCAACATATTGTAATCTGAGCGAATGTCCCAGTACTGCGTGCCGGTGCCGTCGGAATGTTGCAGAGTTTTGACCAAATCACCGTCCATGGTGAAGATTTTAATCGTACAGACCGGCGGGAGGTTGTTGAAAGCCAGTTCACGGATGGGTTCCCCCACGGTGTTCAAACGTCCGCCAAGCCGCTCTCTCTCCCAGCCGGCGGAAATGACGTAGGGATTAGGCACAACCTTGATGCCACTCAGCGTCGTTTGCGCCAGCGAGCCGGGGCGAAGTTCCACGGTGTTGATCTGATCCGCCAGTCTCGCTATGCCCGATTCAAGGGTATCGACGCTGTCATAGGCGACCACAGTATACGAGTAATAGAATCCGTTGATGACGTCGTTATCTATCCAGCGATAGAGACCGGGCACGGTGTAGTCTCCCAGGGCGATGGAATCGAGAGGATCTCCCCAGTCGTTACGCTCAGGATCCTCGGTTTTATAGATGCGGTAGCGGGCCAGGGTATTGGCGCCGTACTGCGGATTGACGTAGGCCGTGTCGATAACATAGGCCTGCTGGTAGAGCAGTTGATTTTCCCATTCCAGGGTTACCTGGTTATTCCCGGTGAAGCCGTAAACGATGGGCTGAGGCACCGAAAAGACCTCGAATCCGGCCTCATAGACCGAAACGGCCCGGTCAATGTTGGCACTGAAGTCATCGTAATTCGCCCCGGCTGCATAGGCCAGGATAAAAGTCAGAGTGTCGTAAGGTTCCATGTGATAAGGTCCGCTGGAGGGATAGACGAGCCAATCCCCGCCGCCGGAACCGATCAGCGAAGTATCGTCGAAATGGATGTTCGATCCGTGAAAGAGGCCGGGCCAGGTCAATGAATCCGCCCAGAGGGCGGAGTCACTGGACATCAAGCCGTACTGCTGCGGGTCGTTGGTAACCGTGGAAGGGTCATCGTAGTAATCAACGTAGTGAAAATCGGTCAAACCCAGCCCATCCGGCGTTTCCAGGAAGACGGCGCCGATGTAGAAGGCAGAGTCGTTCCAGGTCGAACTCCAGTTATCCGAGTCGTACATGTAGAAGAGATTCCTCAAGGTATCCAGCCCGACAAAATCATCGGAGTATTCCCCGCTGCCCCCGCCTACGTCGAAGTCGGAATAGAGGCAGAAATAGAGGCTGTCCCTGGGATCATCATCTACGTTGATGATCTCGAACTTCAAGATGGTGTAATCTTCGTCCAGAGGCGAGTTCCACGCATAGGTGGTCTGAAGCACGACGATGTTGAGCAGATAGGACGGGTCCTGCGTGGAGATGTAGAGGTAGTTGGTCGAATCCCGGTACACTCCATAGGAATCCTGGTCGGAAAAGATCACCGGATCATCGTTCTCACCCCGGACGGGCCAATAGTGTACTCCGCTTCCATTGACGGGCCAGGTGGTGGTGTCGTTGCTGACCGCCGTCAACCCGACGTCCGGATCGTGATAGCCCAGCACCGGATCCCACTCTTTTTCCCCATAGGACCGGGTTTGCACCACGTTTCCGGGGATTCCGATGAAGACATTCATCCGGTACAACTGCTCGTGCCCCGATCCCACCGGCCACTCCCCTTCGGGAGCGTCCTCCTGCCAGGAGGAGTAGAACTGTCCTATATTAGACACGTAGTTACCGAAGAGATTGACGTCGAGGATGTTATAGGTGCGGTTGGCGAGGTCCGCGGTGGAGCGTGTGAACTCCCCTTCCCGGTCGCGGTCGTAAGGGCTTTTCTGACCGTGAACCGAAACGATTGCCGCCAGCAGCAGTGGAGGTAGTAAGACCAGGAAAAGCTTGATTTTTTTCATTCTGCGGGATTCCTATTCGTTCAAAATTCGAAGCTCAGGCCCAGATAGATGATGCGAGGCGGGTAGTAGAAGGTCGGGTTGTCTTCAAATTCTTCCGATTCAACCTCACCGGATTCATCCGGCAGGCCGGTAAAGGTGTAGACCGAACGGATATTTCTGCGATTGAACAGGTTATACACTTCACAGAAAGCACCGACGCTGTAGCGCCCGAAAAGGAATTTCTTTTCGGCCTCTATGTCGAAGGTGTAAGTGGATGGTTTTCTGGAGTTATTCAAATCCGGTTCGTACTCGCCTTTGATATCGGGATTGTAGGTGAAGGGCATGCCGCTGCCGTAGCGAAACACGACGCTGAAATAGCTGTTCTGAAAGACCGAAGGAGCAAATCCGAAGGGTCCTTCACGCTTCCCGAAACGAATGTCGACATAGGCGTTGACCATGTGACGCTGATCGAAATTCATGGGGTAGAACTGCAGGGATTGGGTGCCCTTAGCGTAGTAATTCCCCGTGTATCTCTCCATCTGCGATGAGCTGCTCCCTTCGGCGATGGAATAGGTGTAATTTACGCCACTCGACAGCAGCTTGAGATGGTACTTGAAATTGAGTTCGAAGCCCTTGACGTAGGCGAAGTCCTCGTTCGTGTAATAGGAGTACTGGTTGATGACCCCCGCCTCCTTCAGCACCCAGGCCACACCGATCAGATCGCTGATCTTCTTGCTGAACACGGTCCCCTGCATCGTCAGGCTCTCCGTCAATTTCGTGTTGATTCCCAGCTCGTAGCTCTGAGTGCTCTCGGGCTCGAGGTCGGGATCACCGATGAGGGGTTTGTTGACGTTCAAGTTCCGGCTGAAGTCCTCGTACAAGACTTCAAAGGTGGGCCTCTGGAAAAAGTGACCGTAGGAGAAATGAAAGACAGTTTTGTCGCTGACGGGATAGGCAATGCCCAGCCGGGGGCTGATCTGCTGCTTGATGGTCGCTTCCGTGATGGAATTCTCCGGATTGTTGGGATCGGCGATGTAGGTCACGTTGGGATCGTAGAGGTCGTAACGCAGGCCCAGGTTCATGACCAGCGATTCAAACTCGATCTTATCCTGCAGGTAGATGGCGCCTTCATAGGGAATGTCGTCATACGTAGACAGGTCGAGGAGATCGAGTTCAAAGTGATAATCATTGATGTACTGGCTCTGTGGAGGGCGATTTGGCCCGTATATATAGAAGTAATCGATGTCGTGCAGCTTCAGTTCCGCTCCGGATTTTAACTGGTGATAACGGTTGACCTGATATGTGGCGTCAAATTTCGCCGTATAAGATTTAATCTTCTGGTCGATGAATTCTTCATGAGTGGGATTTTCTCGGAATTCGTCGGGATATATTACGCCGTTTTCGTACGTATCATACCTGGTCGCATCCAGCAGAGGGTATTCCGTCCAGTTTAGATCATTGAAGTTTTTCAGGTAGTTGTACTCGTAATACGACAGACGAAGTTCGTAAAACCACTCCTGAGAGGGTGCATACATGAAGTTCAAAGCCAAGAGCTGGCTATCACTGAAACGGACATAAGCGCTTTCAGGGATGTATTTATAGCTATGGGCATAGTTTTGCCACTCCAGGTTATCGTAGTTGTAGGAAATCGCCAGTTTTGCTTTATTGAAAGGTTGAAAGTAAACTTTGGCGAAAAAAGATTCGATATTATCGTAACCAAAAGGCTCACCTGAAAGCTGGCCCGCGGCCAGCGTATCGCCGTTTATTATGGATGGTGTGCCCGATTGATAGTAGTTTCCGCCGTTCACAACTTTGCCTGAGAGCAGGAATCCCGCCGAGTTCCACCAGGGGAAAGGCCCACTGACGAAACCATCCGTATATCCTTCTCCGAGAGTATTGCTGTACGATTCGACAGCGAGATCGGTGGATTTGAAGGTGAGGCGTCCGCTGTAATCATCGAGGTTCTCCTTGGTGACGATGTTGACCACTCCGGACATGGCGTTACCGTATTCGGCGTTGTAGGTTCCGGTGATCAACTCCATCTGCTCGATGGCGGCGGTGTTGATGTCGGTCCCGGTGCCGCCGAAGAGAGGATCTTCGATGCGGTGGCCGTCGATAAAATAGGCCAGTTCGCCGGAGCGGCCGCCGCGGATGTGAAGGCCGTCTTCAACCACGCCCGTCTGCAGGCCGAGCACGTCGGCGACGGTGTTGACGGGGAGGTATTCGAATTCGTCAGAGGGGATATTCACCAGGGTCGAGGTCAC
>JALGZU010000013.1 GCA_025774735.1 candidate division LCP-89 bacterium
TGTTGTCAGGGAGATATTCTGGTTGTTGCCGTATTCACCGCCCGGGCTGTCCGCAGCGGAGAGCGCCCCGGCGTATGCATTTCCGGACGATCCCCAGGTTCCTTCTGCAGACCAGGAGGTCAGGCCAGACTCGAAACCGTCATAGAATATTCCGATTGGCCCCCAGAGCTCGAAAGGATCCATCGAGGCGGTCAGGGTGATGGGGAATTCAATCACGGTCCCGTCGGCAAGGTTGAGGATCCTTAGATCGTATTCGCCCTCGTAAACGTCCACAAAACTGAACTCTCCGCCGATGTTCGTCTCGACCGGGTCGTAAGGAGTATCGACCAGGGTTAGGCGCGCGGAGAGACCGCCGCCGGCAGGATTGTTCAACGTTCCCTCAAACGTCATCAGCTCAGCGGGTTGGAGGACGGCGTCCGCACGCGTCGCATCACCCTGAATAACTTCGATGTTTGTAAGATGTGCCGGCCAGTAGCCGAAACTTGTGACATCCAGGTTGTACGTCCCCGGCATCAACACCCGGTGATAATCGCCCACGTCCGGATCTGTGAAGATGACGAAATCGTCTCTTCCGATAACCAGGATCTCCGCGTTAACCGGTAAACTTGTGAGGGCATCCGTTACCACCCCGCGCACACCGCGGTGGGCGAACTGCATATAGGCAATCATGGATTCCCTGTTGTCGTCCCAGTATCCCGGAATCGTGTAAGATGGAGGCCAGCCCTGGTTGGAAATTTCCATAGTGATATCCATGTCCCCCATCCAGTGGTAGTTCCAGTCCTGCATACCGCCGGATATCTGATACCAGTCCGCGCCGTTTACCGTGCCGTTGGTAAACGATCCCCAGTTGTTGTTCCACATGGGTGGATTATTCCATGAATAGGTTTCTGACGCAGCAAGGACAACGTCTTGATTATCCGTATAGGCAGCGTTGGCTTGCGGATCGAAACAGTGATCCAAGGGGTAATTGGCCACTAATGCCCCGGTGTGGAAGTTGGCCGAAAAGACCGGCTGATGGTCGAAATTCCAGTTCATGATATTTGCCGTTTCGATCTCCCGGCCAACCGTCGTGTTGACGGGATCATCCACTAGATCAGGAAAATTGCGGTTCAGATCGACTCCGCCTGCGTTGTAACGGATGCCCATGGCGTTGCCGTCCGGGTTCATCATGGGCATGATCCAGATCTCAGTTTCATCGACCAATTCGGTGAGTTCAGGATCGATGCCGTACTCGTCCACCAACATGTTGATGAAGTACATGCACATCTCCAAACCCACCGGTTCATCGCCATGTATTGTAGATATATATTTAAATTCCAGCTCATCCTCTTCCACGGTCACGTTATCCGATATCTTCATGAACCACAGAGCTCGTCCCTGCATGGTCGGTCCAATGTTAATTAACTCGCAGAGATCAGGGTTGGCATCGGCGATGGCCTGCAACTCAGCCAACATTTCTTCGTAGCTGTGGTATTCCCGCATGGGGTCGTCGCTGCCCTCCGTCTCCCGTTTCAGTTTCAGGAACATCTCGTGAGCCTCGTACAATATCGATTCGACCTGGTACCCGAGGGCTTCGAGTAAACCGACTTCGGCTGGATTCAAAAAGGCTTCAACCGAACCACTCCCATCAATGGAGGAACGAACCACATCAAGGCGCAGCTCCGCCAGTTCCCGTAGAGCTGTGCCGTCCTGCAGAACGATTTTGTGTGGCATGCGTTCAAAGGGATCTGCGGCGTATAGGGCCGAGGAACCGCCCCCTTGAAGCACAATAACCATTACCAGGATAACTTTACTTGCAGTAATGCGGACCATGTATCCTCCGGAAATCTAGAATTAGGTTTCCATACAATATACCAAAATATCAGGGCAAAGTCAATACTGAAGGTCATCTCCAGAAAAATTCTCTCGAAATAAAATGCACTTGACAATTAAGGTTTTATGTGTTATATTGATATTATTGGAATTTCGATGGGATGAATCCGTTACTCTACTTAGTACGTGGACGTTCAACATGCGACTGATTATATCCTTTACCGCCGCAGTTTTATTTTCGTCTGTATGCCTGGGACGGCCGGATACTACGTTACCCTGTCTGCTTTACGATGATTCTGGTTTACCGATCGCGATGAGTGAAGCTCAGTCGATTCTGCCGGTAAAAGACGGCGAACTGACGACCTGGACCGGCACAGACGACATCAGCATGGTTCAGGTTGGATCGTTGGTGGCGGCCATGTACGAAACAATGACAGGCGGCGATTCCGATCAGGATGGTTTATTCGAAACCTACATGTACATCAAGGACACCCTCGGGGGTTGGAGCTTCACGTATCGCATCTACGAAAACGACGGTCAAAACGTCTATAACCAGGCCTTCCAGGCGGATCAGGGCTTGATACCCTACGCATTCGGCGACCCGGATGGTGATGATCTTCCTGACGTGATCGGCCAGTGGAGCTACTGGGTGTACGCCTTCGAATCACCTGCATCCGAACAGTTGGCGACCCAGATGGTGTGGCAGTCGCCACAGATGTCCAACGTTACGGGGTATACCGCCGTCGGTGATCTGGACCAGGACGGTCTGGGCGAAATCATCCATACCCAGAACAGCTTTGGCAGCGATAACCGCTTAATTATTTACGAAACGGCCGGCGATAATCAATATCAGGAAATCATCAATGAATGGGTGTCCAATAACAGTTTGGGTACCAAAGCGGTGGCCGATTTCGACGGTGATGGTATCTGGGAAGTCGCCTTCTCCAGCGGCGGCGGGGACGTATATGTTTTCGAATCCACCGGGAATAACACCGTTCAGATGACCTACCACGGTGATATGCACACCTATAATGCCTATGCGTGTTCTTACGCGGACGATATGGACGAAAACGGCTTCCCGGAATTCGTTTGTGGCGGTTCAAGCTCCGGTGAGGGATGGATCACACAGATCTATGAGGCGGTCGGCAATGACAGATTTGTCATGCGGCAGGAGATTATCATCGATGACGGTTACTTCGGCGTACCGGGCAATGCAGCAGGTGACTTGGACGGCGATGGGATTGACGAACTGATTATCCAGACGGCGCAAGCTCTGCACATCTATAAATGGGACGGTTTTGAATGGGTTTCGGAAGGGACCATCCCGGAAAATTTCGGCTCTATTCTCCACGGCGTCTTCTCCTATGACGGCAATGCCAACGGATATGACGAGCTCTTCTGGCTGGGCATCGACGGCGGTGGGTACTGGACCAATGAGACCATCATCCTCGAGTATGAGTATGCCTCCGGTGCACCGGATATAACTGTATCAGTTACACCGGATACGTTACCTATTATCATCCCCGCCGGGGGCGGGGGCTTCGGCTTCAGCATCACCCTCTCGAATAATGAGAGCACTCCAGAAACCTTCGACGCCTGGTGCATGGTTACGCTTCCGAACGGCTCGCAGTTTGGACCGATACTCGGTCCCGTCTCCCTAACCCTCGCCGGCGGCCAAACCCTCGCCCGCGATCGAACTCAAGCCGTTCCGGCCAACGCTCCATATGGCGAGTATGTCTATCATGCCTACGTCGGCGGTTATCCGGCTGACATCTGGAACGAAGATTCTTTTTACTTTACAAAAATCGCGGCAGATGATGGATCTGGATTGATCGATCAATGGATGAATGCGGGCGAATCCTTTTTGACAGAGTCGAATGGCGACTCACAATCAGATGCAGAGCCACTTTCGATCTATCCCAATCCATTCAATCCCGCGGCCACGCTAACATATTCGCTGGCAAACGCCACTAACGTCAAATTAGCCATATATGATATTTGCGGTCGATTGATCGCGTTACCGGTCAACGGCGGGCGGGATCCCGGACTCCATACCGTCACTTTCGATGGCTCTGAGTTGCCTTCAGGTGTGTATATTTATCACTTCACGGCGGAAGGGATATCGCTTTCAGGAAAGATGCTCTTGTTAAAATAAATCCCAAAATTCACTAAATGACGGTGTTTGACACCATATTTGCGTCCGGAGAGATCTTTTTATGTTCGTGTGTGATAAAATAATTATTTCGATTTTGAGACCCAGATCACTTGCATTTGGGAAAATATTTTATTAAATTAATAAGGTTAGGAAAAAAAAACCGTAAAAATCGCTAGATGAACTCACCGAAAATGGAGGAACCATGCGAAAGACTCTGATCATTTTGTTCAGCGCTACTCTGCTGTTCCTGGGTCTGGCCAATCTAGCCGCGGCCTATGACCGAACGGTAGTGGTGGAAAACTTCACGAACTGGGGTTGACCCTACTGTGTGCAGAGCGATCCCGCCCTGCAGACAGCCCTTGTGAATCAAGGGTATCCCAGTTACGACAACGCATTCGACATCGCTTATCACATGTACTGGCCCAGTGCCAGCGATCCCTGGAACCTGGCCAATCCCCAGGATAACCTGGCCCGGAAGAATTACTACAACGTCACCGGGACTCCGACCATGAAGTGCGACGGATTAGCGGCCAGTTGGACCTCTATCGCGTCCAGCATCCTGTCGCGTAGTTTCGTCGCCTCACCACTCTGGATGGACCTGGAGGCTAGCATCAACGCCGGCAACCTCGACGTAACGGTCACCGCGGTCGCCAACACCAACATTTCCGGTAATTATACTATCCATATCGTTCTGATGGAGCGGTATGTGTACCTGCTATCCCCGAATGGCCAGCACAACCACTACCATCCCATGCTGGATATGGAAGGCTACCCGGGAGTGCCGGGGCAGGCATTCGCAGCCACAGCGGGCGACACGGTGCAGTATTACGCCACCTTCACTATGGACCCCTCATGGGAGATCGACAACCTGGACATCGCCACCTTCGTCCAGTATAACACCACGAAGGAATTTCTGCAGGGACACTGTGAGATGGTTCCGGTGGATTTCCCCAACCTGGTCTATGAAAGCTATACTCTCGAGGATAACGGCAACAACGACGGCCGTGCCGAGCCAGGCGAAGAAGCCTACATGTATGTCACCTTGTCCAACGGCGAATCCTACCAGACTGCTATCAATGTGGTAGGGACCTTGAGCACGGATGATCCGGATCTCACCGTCACCACGCCGACTGTCAACTTCCCGGACATCCTCAACGGCAGCCAGGGGACCAACGTCAATCCGTTCGTCTTTGACGTATCACCGACGGCTGAACCGCACCTCACCACGCTGCACCTTGAAGTCACAGCCGATCCGCAACAGACACTCATGACCGCCGACATCGAGATGTACATAGGCTGGCCTGACGTTCTGCTGATCGATGATGATGGTGCGGGAATTATCGAAACGTACTACCAATCGGCGTTGCAAGCTCTGAACAAGAGCTATGAAAATTGGGACATCTTCACCCAGGGAGTCCCGACCCTGGATATGGTAGACCAGTACCCCATCATCATCTGGTTGACCGGATGGGCGACCACGGTCTCTCTGGATGCTGATGAACGTGTTCTGGTCGAGGGCTATCTCGACGCCGGAGGTAATCTCTTCCTCAGCGGTCAGAGTATCGCACAGGGTATGACCGCCGTCGCGCCGGCTTTCCTGCAGGACGTTTTGCATGCATCCCTGACTCTACCCAATACTGGCATCAAGGAATTGACCGGTTATGCAGGCAATCCCGTCGGTGATGGTATGAGTGTAGACTGCAATCCTGGAGGATCAGGGTCCGGTACCTGCACGTCTCCGGACGGCATCACAGTCCTGGCTCCTGCCGAAGCAGCGTTTGGGTATGACGGCAGCACCCACGATGGCGCGCTCACCTACGAAGATCCCAGCACTGCCAAATTGGTCTTCTTCTCTTTCCCGTTCGAAGCAATCAACGGTGTTGGTGGCACCAATACCCGGGAAGACGTCCTGACGGCCATTCTGGAATACTTCGACTCACCGGTAGTGCCCCCATCGGTCACGATCACCCTGACTCCCTACGGACCTCCCATACTGATCCCAGCCTCCGGCGGCTCCTTCGATTTCAACATCGAAGTAGCCAATGATGGTGTTAATCCTGAAACTTTCGACATCTGGTCGATGGTTACCCTTCCCAATGGCAGTGAATACGGGCCGATTATCAACGTGCCCGGCTTTACCGCTCCAGCGAGCTGGTCGGGCAATAGAGATAGAACTCAATTAATTCCAGCTGGCGCTCCTACCGGTATGTATACCTATGATGGATATGTGGGAACCTATCCTGACTTAGTCTTGAACGAAGATCACTTCGATTTCGAGAAACTGGCGGCGGGTGATGGTAACTTGATCGGTTCCTGGGCCAACACAGGCGAAGCCTTCGATGAATGGCTGATCGGCAATGACGATCAGTTCACACCTGTCGCCTATTCACTGGCACAGAACCACCCGAATCCCTTCAATCCGACCACCACGATCAGTTTCGATCTGCCCGAACCGACCTTCGTCACCCTCCGGGTTTACGACGTCTCGGGTCGCCAGGTCGCTGAACTGGCCAACGGATACAGAAGTACTGGTACTTATGACGTTACCTTCGATGCCTCCGGTCTTGCTTCAGGTATTTACATGTACCGTCTCGATGCCGGAGCCTTCAACTCAATGGGCAAGATGGTCCTGATGAAATAAGATCATCTCTACCTGGAAGTAATGAAACAAAAAGGGCGGAAATCAATTCCGCCCTTTTTTGTCACCTGATGACTGTTCTATGTTTCTTTCTATGGCTCCGTCAACTCTCCAACCAGCCACCGATGACATCCCACAATGAATCTCTCCCTTCCTTCGTCAGCGCCGAAAAGGGTACCGCCTCACCCGCACCCTCAAATGCAAGTTCGCTTTCGATTCGAGTCAGAGCTTCCATCCGTTTCTTCCGTGATAGCTTATCCACTTTGTTCAGGGCGTAAACCGTTGGTATGCGGCTCTCCACCAGCCAGACTGCCATATCCCTGTCAATCGCTGTGGGCGCATGCCGGATATCCATAATCAATACAACTCCGAGGAGCATGTCCGCCTTCCTCAGGTAGCGCTCCATCTCTCGTATCCAGCGGGAACGTATGGACTGTGATACCTTCGCATATCCGTACCCTGGAGGGTCCACGAACAGGACTTTCTCATCGACCTCATAGAAAAAAAAGAGCCGGGTTTTCCCCGGCGTGGAGCTGGTCCTTGCGAATTTCTTGCGGTTGACGAGGCAGTTAATCAAACTGGACTTGCCGACGTTTGACCTTCCCAGGAAGATGATTTCAGGCAGAGGCTTACGGCGCAACACGCTCGGCTTTACGGATGAACCGACAAATTTTGCCTCCGGGCTTGACTTCATCTGCCGCTGTTAAGAATGGACCAAACTTGATCGAGGTTGTCAATGGGAGTGACTTCGAGGCCACGACGTATCTCAGAGGATATTTCAGATAATTGGGGTAAATTTTCCTTGGGAATCAGGACTTTTTTAATGCTGTTTCGCTTGGCGGCAATTAGTTTTTCAGCAAGCCCCCCGATCGCCAACACTTCGCCGCGGAGGGTGATCTCGCCTGTCATGGCAATGTCCTGGGGCAGCGGTTTGCCGGAAGCGGCCGAATAGAGGGCCGCTGCGATGGTGATGCCCGCAGACGGACCGTCTTTGGGAACGGCACCTTCGGGTATGTGAAGATGGACCTCCCGTCCCCTGAACGTATCACGTTCCAGGCCGAGGTGTTCGGCTTTATCCCTGAGATAGGAGAGAGCAGCCCGGGCCGATTCCTTCATGACATCGCCCAGTCTGCCGGTCAGAATCAAGCCATCACGACCTTGTAGCAGGGTCACATCGACTGACAATATTTCCCCTCCAACCGACGTCCAGGCGAGACCTGTTGCACGCCCAACCTTTGAACCCTTCTTCAGCCGTCGGTCCGGATATGGAGGGACGCCCAGGTATGAACGCAGGTTAGAAGCTTTCAGGCGCACGCAAGATACATGCTTGGTTTCTACGACCCGTTTGGCTACCTTTCGACAGATTTTGGCGATATGGCGCTCCAGCTCGCGCACTCCCGCCTCGCGCGTATGTTCATCGATTATTTCCAATATAGCCTGCTTGGATAGGGAGATTTGAGTCTCCTTCAGTCCGTTGGCTTTTACCTGCTTGGGAAGTAAAAAGTTTTTGGCAATATGCAGCTTCTCGTTGCGCAGGTAGCCAGGCAGCCGGATGATCTCCATCCTGTCAAGTAGGGCTGGAGGGATATCTTCATCACTGTTCGCCGTGGTGATGAATAGAATTTCCGAAAGATCAAATTCCACGTCGAGGTAATGGTCCAGGAAAGCGGAATTCTGTTCGGGATCCAGTGCCTCAAGAAGAGCAGAAGCTGGATCACCACGAAAATCTGAACTCATTTTGTCGACTTCATCCAGAAGAAAGACAGGATTTTTAGTGCCGGCCTTTTTGATGGACTGCAGGATGCGTCCCGGCAGCGACCCGATATAGGTGCGTCTATGCCCTCGGATTTCAGCTTCGTCACGCACACCACCGAGCGACACTCGGACGAACTTGCGGTTCAGGGCTCTTGCCACTGATTTCCCCAGGCTCGTCTTCCCCACTCCGGGAGGACCGACCAGGCAGAGGATGGGTCCCCGGATTCGTTTAACCAATTTGAGAACGGACAGGTGCTCCAGGATGCGCTCTTTTGGCTTTTCCAGTCCGTAATGGTCCTCATCGAGGATTTCCCGGGCTCGATCGATGCTGATTGTCTCCCGCGTCCGTTTCGCCCAGGGCAGACTGCAAAGCCAATCGAGATAAGTACGAACTACGGTGGCTTCGGGCGACATCTCCGCCATGCTTACGAGCCTGTCGAGTTCCTCAAAAGCCTTCTCTTGTACCGGCTTCGGCATCCGAGCTTTGCGGATTTTTTCGCGGTAATCGAGAATTATATCGTCTTCGTCCTCATCGGATTCCTCGCCCAGTTCCCGCCGGATCGCCTTCATCTGTTCCTGCAGGAAGAAGATGCGTTGTGACTTCGCCAACTTGTCACGGGTGAGGACGTCGATCGATTTCTCCAGTTTCAGGATTTCATTTTCCTCTTTTAGCAGTTTGGTGAGTAGGAGAAACTGCTGATAGACACTTCGGGCTTCGAGTATATCCTGTTTTTTTTGATATTCACAATCCAGATAAGCGGCGATGTAATCGGCCACCTGTTGCGGAGACTGAAGCCTCTCCAGGGATAGCAGCAGCTCATCCGGCAGATTAGGATTACTGGCGACGTATCCTCGAAAAACGGACAACGTCCTGCGCATGGCCGCTTTGAGGCGTTTTTCCCCTTCGGATTCCGGCACAAAGGGGTGCAACTGGGCAAAGTAGATACCGCCTTTCTTGCTCATGCGGGGAGCGTCCGCCCGTGCCAGAACTTCGACTAGGATTTTGGTCATTCCCGTGGGAAGACGAAGCATCTGGACGATGCGACCGATGACTCCGGTTCTGTAGAGCATCCGCGACGTGACGTCATCCTGAGTCTGATCCTTCTGCGTCAGCATCAGAACCAGCTTATCCTCTTCGACAACCTTATCGATAACCTTGAGACTGCTGGATCTGCCGATCAGGAGGGGGTAGACCGTCCCAGGAAACAGGACGATATCCCGGAGCGGTAACACAGGAATTTGGGAAGGGAATTCTATTTCTGAATTCGAGGACATTCTGTTAAACTTTGACTTTGATGAAATGAGCTGCCTTGCATAACAATAAGTTACCAAAATATTCGTCACACTGCAAGACATTTTCGAAATATCCAACCAATAGACCCTTGGTTATGCTCGAAAACCGACTTAAATTCCTTGACTTTCTCTCAGAATTGTTTATTTTACCTGTAGTGGTCATTGGCAGCCTTCTTTTCATTTGATGATTTGGTCGTAACCTGGATGGCGTTATGGCACCCGGCCAGAAGCAATACATCATCATTTCAGGCATTTACGCTTCCTTCCTTGCCAGCGATGCCTCCCACGAAAATGAGTTCCATGCCACAGTAAAACTACTGCAGAACCGCAATATCCCCTTTATCTTCACCACAGATAGGACTGCTGAGGAAGCATTTTCCCTGCTACAAAAAGTGGGTTACCCCTGTCCACTGGTCATCGAAAGTGGTGGAGCTATTTACATCCCAAACGACGCTCTGAAGGTCCCATTCAACTACCAACGAACTTTTAAAGAGTATAAAATTATCGAATTGGGTCTGGAACGCGATCTGATTAAAGAAAAAATAAGATCAACGACACATGATGGTAAGTTTAAGATCAGGACTTTCTCCGATATAATCCCGGACGAAATTACAGCACAATCACAGCTTTTGCACGCGGATTTCCTGGCAGCTCAAACCCGCCGCTACTCCGAACAAATCTTACTAGAAGAAGGAATAGAGAACCTGGAGGAGTTCGAAAAAGCGATGACGGGAGAGCAGCTTCGTATACACACGCGGGACAGCGGTCTCCTAATAACCGGTGATCATGATGCTGGCAGTGCCGTTCGCTTCCTCTTTCAACTCTATCGGGAGGAATATTCACCCAGAGAGATCGTGACGATCGGATTGGGAGACGGCCTGCACGATGCTGCCATGCTCCATGCGGTGGACCTCCCGGTGTTGTTGCGTTCTTCGGATGGCCAATTCGACAGCCGGATCGGACGACGTGGTCTCCGTTTCACTAAAAATCCCGGTCACCTAGGCTGGGGACAGGCCGTGGCCTCCCTTATCAACGAACAACTTGAATCCTGAAAATCTCCATCCCGGTGGTGCAGGATTTGACACTTACAGGAACTGAACAAACTCTCCCAGCGTAATCAGTGTAGGTCCCTTCAGAGTGACGTCACCATCAAGGAGCATATAGATTTTCTTCAACCTCAAGGAGGTCACAATGAAAAAGGTAGGCTATTTGGAGGGAACCGACTCCATCTACTTGACTCGCCTTAGTGCAATAGGCGTCGACACCTTGCCTCTCGGCAACGGAGCGGACAATCACGGGAAGTACATCGGTTTCATCGACAAGAGCGACTCACTGAACCTGATTATCTCCTACTTTCACAAGATCGCCACACTGACCGATCAGGGGACAAAACCGGACGATCTGCTAAAGGCATGTGCCTTAAACAAAATTCCAGTGCTGGTAATCGCGCCTAACGAGTTGCAGGACAATGTTCGTCAGTACTTGGAGGAAGTTACGGCTGAAGTTCACCTCGTTGATCCGGCGGACGTGATGGTGCAGGTGAAAGAGCTGTTATCGATCTGAAATTTCGATTGTAATAATAAAAGGGGTTGGTCGAGAGACCAACCCCTGATTCATTTACCGGGTGATAGAATATTTATCTCACGCTTCAGTCCCGAAACCGTTTCTTTTCTTCGTTCACATAATGATACAACGTTTCAGCAACTGTGCGATGTCCTTCTGAATTGAAATGGTTCATGTCCATGAAAAATTCACCAGGGTCTCTGGTCGTTTCTTCGGCATATTCGCGAATCACCTGAATAAAGTCGATATAATCTATAAGGTGACGGTCTGCCCACCAGGTTAAAGGCGCTGCAGGATAGGAATCGTTCCGCCCGAGGGCAATCTCCGGGTACATGCTTCGGTATGGATAAATTAGAATCGTCAGGGGAACATCGAGTTCTTCTGCATACAGTCGGAGCAAATCCAATTCCTCTAATGTTTTCGCCCAGGCTTTCTTGCAAAGATCGTTATCAGTCCCATTGATCACATCGTTCAATAGGTTTAAGGAAGCTTCCTGGCGTCCTGATCCATGTGATTTCCTCCCTATCGATAAGAGCTGTCCAAGAATCCTATCTCCCCAGTAACAGAGAGCATACCTGTTCTTCAATGCGAGGCTCACCCGAATCTGCCAGGGAGCAGAACGGTTTGGAATAGATTCGAAGACATCCTGCCCACCAAATTGGGAATCAAAATCGAAACGGGAAGTTACATCATTGAAGCAGAAGCCGACGAACAACCGTTCGAACCTACTCTCTCCAAATTCCTTCAACTTGTTGTACTCTTGCCGTACGTTGTAACCTGGTACAGCAAGATTTGCTATTTGGTAGCGCGGTGCAGGCAGGTCCAGATTCAACCTACTTTCGAGTAAACTGGTAAATGATTTTTCCGCCAAGGTGTTATAACCGAATGTAACCGAATTCCCCAGAAAGATATATCGCACCTCCCTATCGATAGTTCCAGTATTTAATGGCTCTCCCCGGAATCCCTGCTCGTTGATCTTCACCCATGTCTGCCGGTATTTTCCCTCTGAGCCGGGCTTGAGATCCCAGATGTTCTCGGCGTGGTACCTGAAAATATGCTCACCGCGTGGCAAAATCACTCTGAGAATGTTTTCGCCGACAAAGAGGGCCAGGCATGATGTAATGACAACCAGGATGAGATTCGACGTCACATTCGTCAGGAAGCGTGCCCGCTGAAGCCTGCGTAATATAATGCCGGTACCGATCAGGGATGACGCAAGTAAGATAGCGATAAGCCCGAAGAGTCGCGCCGTCGATGCCGCCCAAACAAGTTGTTCTGGATCGACAATATAGGAACTGATGACAAACAGCTTCCAGACGGGAAGCAGGAACAGGAGAGCGACGACTCCGAGGAGGCAGCCAAAGAAGATCAGGATGAGCGCAAAAACGGATTTAAGTTCTGGCGCGCTGTATTGAGTCATATCGGTTCTTTAATATTACACATCCAGTTGAATCCCATACCAGCATGCAGCGCACGATCTTCAATGTAATATCAGATTCAAGCAGAGTCAATATTCATATATATTAATTTAAGGTGATCGTGTTTGCAGTCAACTACATTGTTTAAAATACATCAACTTGATTCGCTAACAAACAGTCAAATGTGCAATAATTATCACCTTCGGTTCGAAATGAGTCCTAAGATTTGTATTGTATAAAAAATTGCATCAAATATCTCCGGTTCTTCTTGACATTTGTGAAGATATTCTTTATATTAATAAGAAGTGTGTTGTTATCTAACTAACAAATAGACTGATTTCCCCGGGCCGTTCCCCCGCTCATCTCCATGAACGATGTAGACTCCATACCGCTGAGGTTGAAGAGCCTCGACGTGAAGAGGCTTTTCTTTATCGGTCTGGGTATCGCCCTCTTCGTGATTGTTTACACCTCCCCGAGCTGGCCTGACGCCATCGATCCCCAGGGTCAATCCTTCACCTTGACTCGTGAAGGCAAGGCTGCCCTGGGGCTCTTTCTTTTGGCTGCGACCTGGTGGGTTTTTGAAGTCGTTCCCATCGGGATCACAGCGATTGTTATTGGAGTCGTCCAGGCTCTCTTCCTCATTCGCCAGGCGGAAGTTGCCTTCGGCGACTTCATGAATCCATCGGTTTGGTTCATCTTTGCCTCCCTGGTTATAGGCCGCGCCTTTACCAAGAGCGGTCTCACTCAGAGACTCGCTTATAACATGCTGGCTATCGTGGGAGAACGCACCAGCATGATTTACCTCGGCAGCTACATCTTGATAGGATTTTTGACTCTCGTCATGGCCCATACGGCCGTCGCCGCGACGATCTACCCCTTACTGATGGCGATCTACTCGCTATATTCCGACGATTCAAGGCCGACGAGATTCGGGAAGGGCTTATTCATCGGGATGGCTTTTGTCGCCGGAGCCGGCAGTATAATCACTCTCCTCGGTGCAGCTCGAGGCGCCGTAGCCATAGGATTTTACAAAGATATAGTCGGTCGAGAGATCACATTCTTCGATTATACTTTCTTTTTGGCACCTGTTGGAGGGATTATGGTAGCCCTCCTTTGGGTGTTCTTCATGTTTATCTGCAAACCTGAAAAGTCCACCATTCCCGGTCTACGGGAGAAGGCCAAAACTCTACGATCTAAACTCGGCCACATGACTCGCTCTGAAATCCTGACACTGATCTTTGTCGTTTGCGCCATTTCAATGATGAGTCTGAGGTCTTTTTTCCCATTCCTACAGCCGATCAATAAGGCCGCCATCATCCTCACCACGACGGTTTTGTTTTTCCTATTCAAAATACTGACTGTGCAGGATCTCGAGGAGATCCCCTGGAATATCGTCCTGCTGTTCGGCGGCGCCATGAGTATCGGTTTCTGTCTCTGGCAGACCGGTGCGGCCACCTGGCTGGCTGTACAATGGCTTGGACTGTTCGAGTCAGCGCATTGGTTCATTTTCGTGATGGGGATGGCCATTTTTGTGCTGGTGATGACGAATCTGATTATGAACGTTGCGGCCATCGCAATTACAATGCCCATCGCCTTGGTGATTGCCCCCTATTTGGGTGTCTCGCCCGAGGTCGTCCTTTTCGCGTCACTGGCTACAGCGGGCATGCCGTTCTTGTTCCTGGTGGGTGCCGCTCCAAATGCGATCGCCTACGAGAGCAAGCAGTTTACTTCTGCTGAGTTTATGAAGTTCGGCGTCCCCGCCAGCGCGTTGCTAATGGTGGTTTTGGGGATTTTCGTCCTGGTGATCTGGCCGTTGATGGGGATGCCTATCGTCATCCCATGATGGATGAGAGCGCGGAACAATTACAGTTTAAAGCAGCCAAGTCTTGACATATTGGAATAAAAAACGTAAATTAGGTGCATGAACACCTCATTTCGGGGAGAATATAGATGGCGATAATAACCGTTTTCAGCGGATCTTACTGTCGCGGAGAAGCGGTCGCTGAAGGAACGGCAGAGAAGCTTCAACTAACCCGCCTTGATGATAGACTCTTCGCTGACACGTCGAAGAGATACAACATCCCTGAAGACAAACTCACACGCGCCGTTTTCGGTCCGGTACCACTCTTGGGCGACTATAACAAGGAGAGGGCCAAGCCCGTCGAATACCTGCGCGTTTCACTGGCTGAGCTGGTGCGGGAAGACAACGTAATCTACTATGGATATGCCGGTCACCTCCTGCCGCTGGACATCGCTCATATCCTCCGAGTCTGCGTCATTGCCAATCTGGATTACCGCATCGAAGAAGCGATGAAATCGGGTGGATTATCCGAGAAGAATGCCAGGCATAAAATCAAAAAGGATGATGAAGAGCGCACCCAGTGGACCCAATATGTCGTTAATGACGTCCCCTATAACGAGAACCTCTACGATATCATCATCCCCATGCATGCGACCTCGATCGAAGAAGCCGTTGAAATTATCAGCGCTAACGCACTGAAGAATGCTGTCAAAACTACCGCAGATTCCCGTAGATCGTTGGAAGATTTTCTACTCGCTTCCAGAGTAAGTGTCGCCCTGCTCGAGGAAGGGCATCAGGGGGTTGAGGCCACCTGCAGACAGGGTGAGGTAAAGCTCATCATCAACAAATCGGTGGTAAGGCTGGAGCATTACAAAGAGCAGTTGACCAGCATCGCTAAGTCTATTCATGGTGTTCAGGCTGCCGTTGCCGAAGCCGGGCCCGGCTTCCATCCTTCCACGTTTCTCTCTGCTGTTGAATTCGAACTGCCGAAGAAAATATTGCTGGTTGACGATGAGAAGGAATTTGTGCACACTCTCTCCGAGAGACTCCAGACACGAAATTTCGAATCATCCATTGTTTACGACGGCGAACAAGCTCTATCTTTCATCAAGTCTGAAGAGCCGGAAGTTATGGTGCTGGACTTAAAGATGCCGGGCATTGATGGGCTCGAAGTGCTGCGCAACGTGAAGAAGGACCACCCCGTCGTGGAGGTCATCATCTTGACCGGGCACGGCTCGGAGAAAGAGGAGGCACTGGCTCTGGAACTCGGCGCCTTCGCTTACCTGCAGAAGCCCGTCAATATTGACGTTCTCGCTCAGAAAATGAAAGAAGCCTACCAGAAAATAAACGAGAGGAAAAGCGCAACCAATGAGGGGGACGACCCAGAATAAATCTTTCAGATCGAATGGTAAAGAACCTTGTAAATAACCTCGTATCATCTCCCACGGAGGAAACCTCCGTCACCCGGGGCGAATTGAGCTATCGGCGGCTCTGGTGGTATTCTGTTGTGCTGACGCTTCTGGTGGCGTTAACACCGCTCGTCGTTATGACAATCGTCCATTCCCACCAGTACCAGAAGGCCGTTCAGACAGAATTGGTCTACCCCTTTTCCCGGCTCCTTACGAACACTCAACGTGCTCTCAACTTCGTCATCGACCAGCGAAAATCCGCCTTGAAACTCCTGATTTGCCAACCATCATTCCAGAACATCTCCAACAACGATGGCCTCAAAACTGTTTTGAGCGATTTGAAGGAATCCTTCGGTGGCTTCGTCGACCTGGGTCTGATCGATTCGGAAGGTAATCAGTTTCTTTACGCCGGACCATATGATTTGCAGTGGAAAAATTACAGCGACCAGCAGTGGTTTCATGAAGTTAGTTTACGGGATGTCTACATCAGCGATGTCTTCATGGGATACCGTAACTTTCCCCATTTCATCATTGCCGTCAATCACGAAGGGCTAGATGGAAAACGCTACGTTCTGCGCGCCACACTCGATATGCAGCTGCTTGAACGGCAAATCGAAGCGCTGGACCTGGGCAGGGCTGGCGATGTGTTCATCATCAATCGCCGGGGTATTGTGCAGACCGGTTCGCGATATCACGGTAATCCTCTGGAGGCATCGACTGTCCCAGTGCCAAATTACTCATTGCAGGCGGAAGTACTCGACGATTATTACGAACGAGGTCAGTCTTATATCCTGGGGTATGCATACATCGAAAATTCGCCGTTTATACTCATTACAGTGCAGGACCGCAAAGACCTCATGAAAAACTGGATGGTGCTGAAGAACGATCCGGTATGGTTTCTAATCGGGAGCAGCATCCTCATTTTAATCGTTATTCTGGGCAGTTCCACCTATATGATCAAGCGCATTCGTTCCGCGGACGAACACAGAGCCAAAATCGTTCACAATATGGAATATACAAACAAGATGGCTTCGATCGGACGCCTGGCGGCCAGCGTGGCTCACGAAATCAACAATCCGCTTGCAATCATTAATGAAAAGGCCGGCTTGATGAAGGATATCATCACCTACACGGATAACTTCCAGGAACAGGAGAAGCTTCTCGGATTAACTGGATCGATTTTGAATTCCGTCGAACGTTGCAGTACCATCACTCACCGGTTGCTCGGTTTCGCCCGCCGAATGGAGTCCCAAAAAGAACTCATAGATCTTGATACCCTGCTGAAAGAAGTGGTCGGTTTCCTCGGTAAAGACGTCGAACACCGAAATATTTCGTTCTATTTTGATTTTCCGGATGATATGCCGACCATCGAAAGTGATCGAGGGCAACTGCAGCAAGTCTTCCTGAATATCATCACCAATGCCGTGGCGGCCGTAAGCGACGGTGGCTGGATACGAATCACCATCGAAAAACGCGAGGACGAGAACGTTGCTGTGACAATCTGTGATAACGGTACTGGCATCTCCAAGGAAGATATCAAGCGGCTTTTCGAACCCTTCTACTCCACAAAAGGTAAATTTGG
>JALGZU010000253.1 GCA_025774735.1 candidate division LCP-89 bacterium
GATGGGCGGGTACGATGGCCATCGCGGTTGGGTCAACTATCTGGGCGTATCACCAGAATATCGCAAATCGGGATTGGGACGAGACATTATGGCGGCTGTAGAGGAAAAAATCCGAACGATGGGCTGCTCCAAGATCAACCTGCAGATCCGGGCGAGTAACGTCGAGGCGATTGAATTTTATGAAAGCATCGGTTATAAAATTGAAGACCGGGTCAGCATGGGCAAGCGGATGGAAGAGGACCCGGAGCACGAGTGATGGCACGGTTATCGCGAGAATAGTAAGGGACAGAGGTCGGGTTTTATGATCGGTTTATGCATCAACGGGATATTACGGTCCCACAGACATGCCGGTTGTACTATTTAATCATGAAACCGACGATAGCCCAAAACGTTAACGTTCGCTGAAACAACCAATCATTGGGAGTGCAAGTTATGAAGAAGAAAATGCTTTTTATCGTTTTCTCCGTCCTGACACTTCTGCTCCTCGGTTCCTGCAACTCGCCAAGAAATATAGAAGGACTAGACGACGATGATTATATCTTACTGAGCGTTGTCGAAGGTGTCAACCGGCTCTTTCAGCAGCACCCGGATGCTGTCTGGCCGGGGTATAACCTTGCTAAAAGACCCTACATCGTCTATTCACCTGGAAGATGGACTCTACTCATTAACACCACAGGTGACATCCAGAATTTCGAGCCGTACCCGAAGGATTGGCCATATCTTGGGACCGACGTTCTATATCATTCCGGTCAGTTCGAGGATTTAGCGGGTCAACTGGCTTTCTATTTTAAGGTAGACACCATTGTGACAGCAGCGATTGGATTCCCGCCCGGGTATCCGGATAAATTTGAGAATCCAGAAGTGAAGGCCTTCGGCTATATCGTGCATGAGGCATTTCATCAGTATCAGTACGAGACTTTCGGCGAGATCCCCTGGGAACGCGAGGAGAGATACCCCATCCAAGATATGGAAAATTCGGCGCTTGCTTACATCGAGATGTGTCTACTCCGAGATGCCCTCAGACAGGTGCAATTTAATGACAGACAACACTGCCGGGAATATATCGAACAGTTTGTTGCCATGCGTAAACATCGGTGGGATACTTGTAATCCGTTCATTGCCAGATATGAACAGGGCCAGGAGCTGCGTGAAGCCACGGCACGTTATGTGGAGATGAAAAGCATTGAAATCATGTCCGGGTTGGACTACAAATCTTCTCTGCAAGGTTATGCAAATCCGTTAACAGATGAGTTTTCTTCGGTTGCAATGCCGGATTATATCATTACGGATTTCGAGAACAGGATGGCGGAGGGATACATTCCTACGGAAGACATGTTTCGAAACAGAATTTACCCCGTCGGTGCCGCCATGGGATTTCTATTGGACTTTTTCGAAGTGGATTGGAAGGGAAAGGCGGAGCAAGGCGGTAAGGATTTTAAATTTGCGGATTTATTTGCCGAAGGTTTAGACTTGGACGAACGTAAATTCGATGAACTAATAAGGGACGCCGAAGACTGTTATGGGTATGATGAGATTCTGGCCGCGACGCGTGGCGCCTGGAATGACTATTTGACCAGCTTTAATAAAGAACTCGAAATATTCGATAGCCAACCGGGTTACCGCGTCGAGATCGATCTCTCCTCCCGAAATCAATCGCGATCTCGAGTCAGCCGGTCAAAAAAGTGGGTGATGAACAGCGGCAACCGGACGTTGTGCAGTGATTTTAAGGTTTATACATTGAAGGGAAAAGAGCTCATTCTACAAGTGCACGATGCGGGAGTACTGGAAGATAATGATTGGGATGTCAGACGAAGGAAAATCACGTTTTACGCTACGGATTTAGGGTCAATACTGTCAATGGATAAGCCAGTTGTTCCTGTCGAGGATTCTACTTATACATTTGAGACGATTGAGATGAACGGTGAAAACTATAAACTCGGTTTTTCGAACAGAGGCACAATCACCCTAACCGATAACCGAGTGATGATAAATTTAATGAAGTAACGTTCAGGGTACCATCTAATCGACGGCTATGATAGACGGGCGTAAGCGATGAAAAATAAGTGGAACTGATTCATCCGAGGGTGGATATTCAATAATACTCAGTGGAGGATTACTTATGAAGTTAAGACAGGCAACGCTATTGGCCGTAATAGCTCTGGCAGTTCGCATCGTAGTGAGGACTTTGGGCACTGCCTTTCCGGAATGGTTCACAATCCTCGCCGTAGCTCGAACCGCGCAGGTTCTTTCGGTTCTATCGGCGGCAGCGATGATCATCTTTTTTATCGTCATGTACCGGGAGAGCCGGGCGAGTGGAAAGAGCCGCCTGGCGACGGCTTCGATGTTGGGCATCATCGGGTCCTGCGCCGGATTGCTGGTGACCCTGAAGGGATTCGTGCTGGTATTCCCGGGATGGTTTTCGCCGTATATGGTCGGGGGATTGATAGCAACTCACACGATTGAGGTTTTGCTGCCCTGGGTGAGCGGTGTGCTCTTCCTCTATTTCATCCTGGTATTTTGGGAAGGGACGCGGAGCACGGGAACAGTGACCCTCAGGAACGCTTCATTGGCGGCGGTAGTCGGATCCGCGTTCGGCGTTCTGGTAGCAACGGCGGTTCTGCTAAACTGGTTGATCACCCGCGACGCAGCCTTCATAGGGGAACTGGCCGGACAGGCGGCGATCATCGTTTTGCCTCTGTTAATGCTGAGCGCCCTGGCGGTGTTGTACTTCTTCCTGGTTTTCCACCGGGAGCAGATGGTTGCGAAGTAACTCAATTGTCCCGGTTCCAGATCAACATCACATCCATACTCCCCTGCGAGAGGGGGGTGAATAATTATGAAGAAGCGTAATCTGGGATATATGGGATTGCTGGGAACGCTGGGAGTGCTGGGTACAATACTGGATATCCCGGCGCTTTACGGGCTCTACGGTCTGTTCGGCTTCTTTTCGTTTTTCGGATTCAGGAATTAGCCTGCTTCCAGGTAATTTACTCCATTTGTAATTTGGGTGAACTTAACGGAGGAATCTGTCTTGAAAAAATCCCAAGCTGCAGGTATCGCGTGCGCTTATTTTCTATTTGCACTCTCTTCCTGCACTCAGCCCGGCGAGCTGGTCGTGAAACACCAGATGAGCGGCCCCTATACGAACTCCTATCTGTTGTACGACACCAAAAGCCGCGAGACGGCGATCTTCGACATCGGCGGCCCCATTGACAGTTTGTTGTCGGTAATTGATGAAAAAAATCTGATCGTGAAGTACATTCTCTTCACCCATGGCCATATCGATCACCTGATGGGATGGCCCTCGCTGCAGCATCGTTTTCCGGAAGCCCAGGTCTGCCTCAATCGGCTGGATTACGAGGATATGCAGGTACAGCTGGATTGGATCTACGTGAATATCCCCGAAGAAGTCCCCGAATGGAAGCAGGATCCAGAGGTGGCCAAGTTCTTCGATTTCGAGCCAGAGACTTTCGAGGAGCCGGACATTTATGTGGAAGATAGTCAGACTTTCCATTTAGGGCAGCATCAAATCGAGGCGATTCACGCTCCGGGGCATTCACGGGGGAGCATATGTTATCATGCAGGTGATTTCCTTTTTTCTGGAGATGTTCTAATGTACCGGTCCGCGGGACGCGATGATTTCCAGAATAGCTCGCCGGAAGAGCTGAAGAGATCGATACAGAAACTGTTCGAGATGTTCCCCGAAGAAACCGTCGTCTATCCCGGTCACGGTCCTGCGACTGACATCGGGTCGGAGAAAAGGGAGAACAAATACGTGCCAGCGGAAGAGCTTTAGCCGAAATGGATTGATTATCAATGTTTCGCGATAATCCTATCCTTCTGATAACTGGCCAGCCAGGAATCGGCAAGACGACTCTCATTAAGCGGTTGGCGGAAAAAGTGGGTAATGAGGCGGGAGGCTTTTACACGCAGGAGATCCGGGAAGGGGGAGTGCGCAGGGGCTTTGAGATCGTCACTTTCGATGGTGCGCGTGCTTATTTGTCCCGGAAATCACCTCAAAAGGCCTTCGAAAACGAGATTCTCTTTAAAAGCTATCGCGTCAACCTGGACGGCATCGAGAAGGTCGCCGTGCCGGCTCTGTTAAAAGCTCGCGATGAGGGCAAAATCGTCTTCATCGACGAGATCGGGCCGATGGAGATTTTTTCCCAGGTCTTCTGTGAAACGGTCAAGCAGCTGCTGGATGACGAAACCGTCACCCTGGTCGGAACCATCGTGAAACGCCCCTACCGGTTTGCGGATGAGGTGAAGCGGCATTCAAGGGTGAGGATGGTGGAGCTTACGCACAAGAATCGGGATGGGATGGTGGAGGAGATCTGGGGGGAACTCCAAACTTAATAGACCGGTTTAGGAAAAGAGGTGCCAACAACCATGTTCAGGTGACGTATGTCGAAGCAGAACTATCTCGCAAACATTATCCTAAAAACCTCTCAAGCGAGCCCAGTCTTCCGGGTGTTTTTCACCGCGCTGGGGATGACGTTTTTCTTCAGTATAATGACGCTTTTCGTATTAGTGGGGCTCTGGATTGACCGGATGCTCGGGTGGGGTGGAGATGCATTCGAACTGACGAATGTTCTCTTA
>JALGZU010000254.1 GCA_025774735.1 candidate division LCP-89 bacterium
AAGGTGGACTATTGAACATGGATGGCAATCTTCCCAGTTAATTATCTTTCAGGTTTTTAATCGACTCACTTTAATGAAAACTTTAGCGGATTTTTAAGTTTTTTTCAATGATCCTTCTCAAAATATTATATGATGATGATATTATTATTCTTATGTAGAAATATAGTCACGGTAAAACTGGTGTATTCGTCAAAGTATCCCTCTGATTATAAAAAATCCGCCGAAGCGGATTCTTTAATACAATAGATGCAGCTTAACGCCCGGTATGGAGCTTTTAACCGCCGAAGAGGATGCTGAACTGATAGAACGGCTGTGTCAAGTCGAGCGAGGGCGCATCGTAGACGTCATCTCCATCGATGGTCCACCCGTCCGAATCCAGATTCAATATGGGGACGTCCACCGATACTCCGACTGCCATCCAGTCCAGGAGATAATATTTCAGACCGACGCGCGGCTGCACCAGAAAGAATGAGTGATCAAATTGGGTAGAGATGTTATCGGTGGTTCCGGAGGTTGCCTGGTAGTTGTTCCAGACTTCGTCCCAATCGATGGGACTCAACGTCTTTCTTAAGTGGACGGAAACGCCGCCCCAACCCAAAGTCCCCCCGGCGAAGGCTTCGATACCCCAATCCTCAAAAACGAGGTATTCCAGTAAAAAGCCGCCCCAGGTCATGCTGAAGGTTGCTTCACGAGCGTAACCGTTTTCGATATCCTCACTGGTGATCGATCCCCCAAAACCCATACCACCAATGCGCAGGCGATCCGATACGAACGCGTATCCCTGAGCACCATAGAGGAACATAAGACCATCGAATTCTGGCATGCCCAGTGCCTTTAATTCGGTATTGAGCGCCCCAAGGTTGGGTTCCACGATGTAGAAGCTGAATCCCCCGGCGCCACCCTCAAAACCTCTCCATTTCGACTGTGCCAGCGAGACCGATAGCGTAATAATGATTAAACTGAGCGCCAGGTTTTTCATCTTAGTCCTCCGGCCAAAGACTTACTTGATTCTCTATCGTGCATAAAGTACTCGATATCTTTTTTGTTTTGACTCTCTGGATCAGACGCAAGTTACATAAGTGGTGGGACTTATTCCAGCTCGTCTATCAAGAGACGCAGCTCGCCGGGTTTCAAATCCCGCCATTTGCCTTCGGGAAGCCCGGATAGATTCAGTTTGCCAACACGGAGACGATGCAGGGAACGAATCGGCAGGGATATGGCTTTCAGAGTTCTGCGAATCTGGCGCTTGCGGCCTTCGGTCAATACAAGTCGCAGGCCTTTTTCTCCGGTTTTTTCGATATGAAGAAAGCGAGATTTGCCGTCTTCCAACTGCACGCCTTTTTTTAACCGACCGAGATGATTTGCGGTAATTGGCCGCGTCGTTTCGACTATATATTCTTTCTCTTTTTGGAAGGACGGGTGAGTCAATCGTTGACTTAGGGCGCCATCATTGGTTAACAGGATCAGACCGGTGGTATTCTTATCCAGGCGTCCCACCGGAAAAATCCGCTCGGGCACCTTGACCACATCCAGAATATTGGGTCCTTTTTCTCTGCCGGGTTTGCATGTGCAGATGACGCCGGGAGGTTTGTTGAGGAGGATGTAACGATATTGTATGGGTGGCGTCACAGTGTTTCCGCGTACTGCCACCTTTACTTTTTCGGGATCGATGCGGGTTTCAGGCGTTCGAACTATAACTCCGTCCACCTGCACCCAACCGGAGCGTATATAATCCTCGCACTTACGCCGTGAAGCGACTCCGCATCGAGCCAGAAACCTGGCTAACTTCTCACCCTTGAAACCGACGCGCCCGGAAGAGCTATCGACCAATTACTACTCTTCCTTCTTTTGCTTTAAAAAGACCGAGAATAAGTCGATGGGGATGGGGAATAAGGTGGTCGAATTGTTCTCGGACGCGACTTCGGATAAAGTCTGCAGGTATCTCAACTGCAAAGCCATTGGGTGATCGCCGATGATCGTAGCAGCTTCCGCCAGCTTGGTAGACGCTTGAAATTCACCTTCTGCGTGAATAATCTTGGCCCGCCGTTCACGCTCAGCCTCAGCTTGCTTTGCCATGGCGCGCTGCATTTCGACCGGTAAATCCACGTGCTTGACTTCGACCAGAGACACCTTGACACCCCAGGGATCCGTGTGGGCATCGACGATCTCTTGCAACTTTCTGTTGATCTTTTCGCGCTCGGCCAGCAGATCGTCGAGCTCGAACTGACCCAGAACAGACCGCAAGGTCGTCTGAGCGAGCTGGCCGGTGGCGTACAGATAATTCTCCACCTCGACGATAGCTTGGTTTGGCTCCATCACCCGGAAATTCAGGACCGCGTTGACTTTGATGGAGACGTTGTCCTTGGTGATGATGTCCTGTGGCGGTACGTCCGAAACGACCGTCCGCAACGAAACCCGACGGTAGCGATCGATGATGGGGATGATGATGATCAATCCTGGTCCCTTCGCACCAATCAGCCGGCCCAGCCGGAAGATAACAGCCCGTTCGTACTCGTTGAGAACCTTGATTGCTGAAATCAGAATCAGAACAATCAGGCCGATGAGGATAGCAAACCCTGGCATGTATACCTCCACATTATTGAAGATAGATCAACTTTTCGTGGATTTTTCTGTTCGTTTCACTCAAGAGTTGTGACGGTTCTCGATAATCAGGTAGCTGCCCAGGATGATCAACGCAGCCGGCAGAAATGGGATATCCAGATTGAACCAGTGCAGATGTTCACCTAAAAGTATAAAGCCACCGAGAACCAGAACGATACCCCAGAAGGGGGTCTCCGACTTGCGGCCGCGCGACTGCACCGGCGTCACGGATTCGGATCCTGTTTTATCAAACCGTTCCTCCAGGCGTTTACCGAACGCCTCGAGCCGCTCTTCCATTCGAGCACTCAGAACTTCCAGCTTTTTCTCCAGATCGTCGGTAGTCATACTCTACCCTTCCCAAGTTGGAAATTTATATCGATGCCCCGTCACTCGCATTGCGTGTCGTCAATTTCGCGACGCCGCCAACGTAACTGTAAAATGGCGTGATGACCAGCAGTTCAGGGCATCAGGACTTCTTCGCAGCTTGGGCGGCTTTCGATCGCGCCAGACGGCGCTTCCGGTACCACTCGCGCTGATACTTCAGGCGTGCTTCACGATGCGTCTGGTAGTAATTTTTAAGGTAGGGACGGCGTTTCTTGTACTGTTTCCGTTGACGTTTGAGGAGCTCCTCCCGGTTGTCCCAGTAATAATCACGGGTTACGGCGCGGTAGCACTCCTTACAGCGAGAACGGTAGACCACTGTGCCCACCGATGTCTTCTGTGTGTAAAACTGGGAGACCGGCAACGTACGGTCGCAAAGATTACAGACTTTCTCTTTCTTCATACCTGAACCTTATGTTAGTTTGCGTTGTAATCGTCTCGAGTTTGATTGGTTCCCCGTTCCTCATTCCACATGCTCCACAACCGTCAGCGTTGATTTATCCGCCGCGATCACTCGAACTCTGGAGCCGACAGACAACAACGTACCGGTGTCGCTCTTGGCTTGCCAGATTTCACCGCGCACTTTAACGCGCCCCCCGGGTGACAACTCGTCGATGACTTCGCCGACTTCATCTATCATACCCTCGAAACCGGTGGTCGGCCTACTCTTCTGCGCTTTGATTGAAAGCGAGATCGCCACCAGGAAAAAGAGAATCGTCCCGATGGTGGCGGGCAGAATGACGCCCCAGGAAATTCTCAGACCGGGAATCGGGGATTCGATAAGCATCACCGATCCGAGAATGAGCGCAACTGATCCGCCAATGGTCAATACACCATAACTGGTCACTTTAATCTCCAGTAGGAATAAGATGAGAGCCAAAAAGATCAGCAGCAGTCCTGCCACGTTGATCGGGAGCGTTTGAAAGGCGAAGAACGCCAGTATGATACAGATGCCTCCAATTACGCCGGGGACTACAGTTCCAGGATTGTACAACTCGAAGAATAGACCGTATATCCCCAGCATCATCAGGACGTAGGCGATGTTGGGATCGCTTATGATTTCCAGAAACTGGTCCCGCCAGGTGCGAGGTATCTCTTCTAAATCCGCATCGGTCAGTGAAAACGTATGCATGCCCTGGGAAAGTTCGACTTCCCGCCCATCCAGCATGACCAGAAGGCTGTCAACGGATGGAGCGACGAGATCGATGACGTTTTTCGTCAGGGCTTCGGTCTCTGTAATAGAGGCAGATTCTCGTACGGCGCTCTCAGCCCAGTCGGCGTTTCGTCCCCTCTGCTCTGCTATGGAACGAATATAGGCGACCGCATCATTCAGGATCTTATCTTCCATGACGCCGGTGGAATCCTCCTTCTGCCCCATGCCGAGGGTCACCGGATGTGCTGCACCGATGTTGGTCCCGGGAGCCATCGCTGCTACATGAGCGGCTATGGTGATGAAAACACCCGCAGATCCGGCTCTGGATCCTGATGGTGCAACGTAGACGATAACAGGCACCTTACTGGCCAGCATCGACTTGATGATATCCCGCATTGACTCCATCAATCCACCCGGTGTGTCAAGTTGGATCAGCAGTGCTTCCGCACCTGCCTTGTTG
>JALGZU010000255.1 GCA_025774735.1 candidate division LCP-89 bacterium
CCGCTGACGGAATCGCGGAAAGGAGGTCAGCAATGAAAAAGAAAAACATCTGGCTGGTTGTTATCGGCTTCATCGCCCTAATCCTCCTGACCGATGCCTTCTTCACGGTGGATGAAACGGAGCAGGTTATCATCATTCAGCTCGGCCGTTTTATCCGTGAAGTCCGGGAACCGGGACTGCACGCAAAGCTCCCCTTCATCCAGTCGGTCACGCCCTATGAGAAGCGGTTACTGCGATACGACGCGCCTCCCGCAGAGTTTCTGACTCGCGATAAGAAAGCATTGGTGGTGGACGCCTACGCGCGTTTCAAGATTTCCGATCCGCGCAAGTTCTACGAGACGCTCAAGGACATGCCGCGAGCCACCGCCCGTCTGGACGCCATCATTTCATCGGCATTGCGTGAAGCGGTCGCTTCGCACGATCAATCCGACATCATCACCGAAAAGCGCGAGCCGATCATGGATGAAGTCCAGAAAGTGACCAGGGAGAAGGGCGAGGAGTTCGGAGTGGAGATCGTTGACGTACGCATTAAGCGCACCGATTTCCCCCATGAGATCGCAGAGAGTATCTACGCTCGCATGCGCGCAGAGAGAATCCGTATCGGCAAGAGGTACCGTTCGGAAGGCGCCGAGGAGCAGTTGAAGATCAAGGCCGAAACCGATAAGGACAAAACCATCATCCTGGCCGATGCCAAGAAGCGCAGCGAAGAATTGCGCGGTGAGGGCGACGCTCAGGCCATCAAGATCTTCGCCGACGCGCTGAAGAGGGACCCCGAATTCTATGCTTTCCTGCGCAGCCTGGAAACCTACAAGGAAGCACTGAAAGAAGGTACGACGCTGGTTCTGTCGGCGGATTCGCCTCTCTTCGATTACCTTGAGAGTCCGAAAATAGGCCGATAGGGGTTCAATGTGTAAGTAACATGAAGGGGCGGACTTTTGTCCGCCTCTTTTCTGTTGCGGCTTTTTACGCAATCTTCTGCACCCTATTGACTTTTCTATTATTTTTGCTATATTACCTGCACCCAGGAGAAGCGGATCGACGTCGATCTGGCATATCCGACGGCTTTTCACGTTCATCCGTCTTCACTCCGACAATGAAGATTCCGCCTTCGGGTAGACAGTTGGATTTTCAAGGAGGAAAGACCATGAAAAGTATTCTATATCCCTTCATTATTGCCTTTCTCCTTATCGCAGTCTCCATCTCCTCTTACGCCTCCACCCCACCCCTGACCGCTGACAACGAATGGAAAGGCCGCCTGGTCATCGAGATCGCGGCCGACCTCAATCCGCTGGCCGTTTCCGATAAATCCGGCGTTGCCCTGACGGGCATTCCAAAGCTCGATGCACTGGCCCGAAAGTACATAGTTCATGCGATGGAAAAGCTTATCCCCTGGGCTGAAACGCCGGATGATCCAACCATACTGGACATCTCCCGATTTTACGTCCTCGAATTTCCGCCGGAAACCGACCCCGATGGCATTGCATCGGCTTATGAATTGTTAGGCGAGGTCATCCGCGCAGAATCCTACGTCGTTCATCTCCCCTGCTACACTCCTGACGATCCTCTCTTTCCCAGTCAATGGCACCTGCAGCATATCAACGCCGAAACGGCATACGACTACTCTTTGGGAAACGACGAGGTCATCGTCGGCATCGTCGACAGTGGCATCGACACCACCCATGAAGATCTGCGGGGTAACCTCTGGGTCAATCCGGGCGAGGACCTGAACGGCAATGGCACCATCCAACCGTTCGAACGGAATGGTATTGACGATGATCTAAACGGCTTCATAGACGATTTCTGGGGTTGGAATACCTGGCAGAACACCAATAACGTCTTTGATGAAGGCGGACACGGCACCGGAGTCGCAGGTTGCGCATCCGCGGTCACCGACAATGCCATCGGAATATCAAGTCTGGGCTGTAAGGCCAAACTCATGAGTGCCAAGGCCGGAGATGGGGAGTTCATTTATAGTGCTCCCCAAAGTATCGTCTATTGTGTCGATAACGGTGCGAACGTGATCAACCTGTCCTTCGGATCTCCATTTTACTCGGCATATGAGCAATCCATTATTAATTATGCTTGGAGTCAAGGCGCTGTTATCACCGCAGCTGTTGGCAGCGACAATATCGGTTCCCCCATCTACCCCGCGGGCTACAATAATGTCATGGCCGTGGGCGGTACCGATCAGAACGATCATAAAGCCTATTTTTCCAACTGGGGCGAATGGGTAGACGTTTATGCGCCGGGTGTAGATATTTTAACTACTATTCCCGGTAACGGCTATGCTTCTTGGAACGGAACGTCCTTTACCGCACCCATTACGGCAGGTTTAGCCGCTGTGATTTGGGCGGCTGCCCCCTCATTGACCAACGAGGAAGTCGTTCAACAGATTTTGACCACTGCTGTCATCATCGACTCGTTGAATCCGGGCTATCCTTCTCCCATGCTCAGAATCGACGCCGGAGCGGCGCTGGCAGGCCTTTTCTTAAATGTGGAGCTGACTCCTGACAGCATACCCGTCGTCATCCCTCCGGCGGGCGGTCAATTCTCCCACGACCTATCGCTCAGCAATGAAGATACCATCGCACATTCATTCGACCTCTGGTGTACCATTACCCTGCTGGACAGCACCCTGTTCGGGCCTGTTGTTGGGCCTGCGAACCTGACCTTAGAAGGCAGCAGTACCGTGGGACGAGATCGGACCCAGCGCATTCCTGCCCATGCACCCCGCGGCAACTATCTACTGGTTGCCTCCCTGGGCAGTTATCCCGGTTCCATCTGCAGCCGCGACACGATTCCATTCGAGAAATTGGGTGCGACCGATGGGGAAAACGCTATGGGCTGGTTGGTGGAGAGTGAGGAATCTGGTAGCTGGATTCAGGAACCGACTAATAGCTGGCCCACCTTGCAGGTCACACCGAATCCTTTCAACATCTCCACGTCAATTTCATTCACGCTTCATGAAGGCGGCCCTGTTAACTTAACGATCTACGATCTATCCGGCAGATCCGTAGTTACTCTTATGAATGGTTGGCACTTGGCAGGTGCATTCGATGCGACATTCGAAGCTTCCGGATTGTCGTCCGGGCTGTTTATCTACCGTTTAGTCTCCCCGGGATTAACGTACACCGGGAAATTGCTACTTATTAAATAGTACATAAATTAGCAACCTGAAGGAGAGGCGAGCCTAGGCTCGCCTCTTTCATTGAAGGCTCATTATTACTTGATTTATACAAAATATTTCCGTATTTTTTTCTGCACGGCAGTTTTCCACCAAATGCTCACTCGATTCCGCATGGACGACTCCACTTTCGAACAATTCGACGAACGGGACAACGTCTTTGCACGACGGGACCTGGTTCCCGGCACTCCCGAATACGAGGACATGTACCGCCGCCATCCCGAATGGAAGCAGCTCGACGACGAAAACCGCTCCCGGCGGGAGATTGGAACCTATACCAGCGCGGCTGACATGGGCATGGTCGAAGCGCCGTTTTGGTTGCTGCGGAAACTGGGTGAACCCGGCTGCGTTGATGGCGAACCAGCCGAAAGACCGGTCACCATTTCTCCGGAACGGGCTACCCTGAAGGTCAAAACCTTTGCAAAGCGTCTGGGTGCAGACCTCGTCGGAATCAGCCGTATGAACCCGGCCTTTGCCTACAGCCACCGCGGACGACTGACCTACCCGCAGGAATCCTGGGGTTCACCTATTACTGTCCTGCACAAATTCGCTATCAGCATGGGCTTCAGGGAAGACGTCGAGCTAATCCGAACTGCACCAGGATCGCCTGAAATGCTGGAGACTGCGCGGGGCTACCTCGTCTCTGCCACAGTGGCCATCATCCTGGCTCAATACATCCGGTCCCTGGGGTATCCAGCCCGGGCGCACCATTTCCGCAATTATCAGGTCCTTTCCGTACCTCTGGCGATTGAAGCCGGCCTGGGAGAACTGGGCCGCTGTGGTTTTCTGATGGCGAAAGAGTGCGGCAACTGCCTGCGTCTATCGACGGTGACGACGGACTTGCCGCTTCTGACAGACGAACCGATCGATATAGGAGTTCAAGATTTCTGCCGCCGCTGCAAGCTCTGCGCGGAAGCCTGTCCTTCGGATGCAATACCTATGGAAGGTAAAACTCACGTTCGCGGCGTAGAGAAATGGCACATAGACGATATCAAGTGCCACCACTACTGGACAAAGGTCGGGACGGACTGCGGCATGTGCATCGCCTCCTGCCCCTGGTCCCAGCCGGATACGCTTCTGCACCGTACATCGGCATCATGGGCTTCCAGGTCACAGATCGGACGCATCATTTTGCTCTGGCTTCATCCCATCATTTATGGAAAATATAAACCCCGGAAAGCGCCGGAATGGCTTGATCAAAAAGTCAGCTCGTCAAACCGACAGGGTAAATCATCGGATCCGCAGTACTAATCCTGAAATCCAGCTCGCTCAGTTTACCAGGAACTTTCAACCCTCATCAATCATTACTCGCATAGGAGCAACCATGTCAGCGCATATCATAGACGGAAAAGCAATTGCAGATCAGATTAAGGATGAGATCGCCAACGAAGTCCTTAAACTGAAAGAGCGG
>JALGZU010000256.1 GCA_025774735.1 candidate division LCP-89 bacterium
TGCGGCATCGGCGACTGCGGCGCCTGCACCGTGCTGATCGATGGCGTTCCGTCATTTTCCTGCCTCGTCCTGGCAGTGGAAGCTCAGGGGCATGAAATTCTGACTATCGAAGGTCTGGCGCAAGGGCACCAACTTCACCCAATCCAGCGAGCCTTCATCGACGCCGGAGCCATACAATGCGGATTCTGCACGCCTGGCATGGTGCTGAGCGCGCTGGCGCTTTTGGCTGACAAATCCGATCCCTCGGAAGCCGATGTCCGCCTGGCTCTTTCGGGAAATCTGTGCCGGTGTACCGGATACCAGAAGATCGTGGAGGCGGTTCTATCTGCCGCAGAACTGATGCGCGATACGGCAAAAGCACCCGCGGAGGCGAAATGAAGAATTTCAAGGTTCTGAACACGCGCGCTCCTCGGGTTGATGCTTATGATAAGGTTACCGGTAAGGCAGTTTATACCGATGATATGTCCCTGCCCGGGATGCTCTTCGGAGCGATTCTGCATAGCCCTATGGCGCATGCTAAAATCCTCAGCATCGATACTTCCGAAGCAGAGAAACTGCCCGGCGTTTACGCCGTGATCACCGGTCGGGATACCGGGGGCGTCGCTTTCGGGGTGAGCCCGGCGCGTTACGATGAGCAAATCTTCTCTGCCGATAAGGTGCGCTATGTTGGAGATGAAATTGCAGCTGTGGTGGCGTCATCACCTCATATCGCCCGGGATTCCCTGGAGTTGATCAAAGTTGAATTTGAGGAGCTGCCGCCGGTTCTCGACGGACGGCTTGCCATGGATGAGGACGCTCCACAACTACACGAGCGCTACAAGCAGAATATCGTGCAGCAGGTGCATTGGAACTTCGGTGACGTCGAGGCGGCCAGGAAGAAAGCGGACGTGATCCGCACCGATGAGCTGACCTCGAAGATGCAGGATGCAGCCTTCTTGGAGCCACAATCCACTCTGGCTTCCTTCGATGAACAGGGCTGCCTGACGATGTACAGTTCCACCCAGGCGCCACATTATGTACAGCGGACTCTCGCTATGGCTCTGCAGCTTCCACTTCATAAAGTCCGCGTGATCAAACCCGCTGTGGGCGGAGGATTTGGACCCAAAGCAGCCTGTTCTTCAATGGAGCTGATTACCTGTCTACTCTCGATGAAGACGGGCCGCCCGGTGAAGACCACTTTCGACCGTGAACAGGTCTTCCTGCACTCCCGGGCGCGTCATCAGTTTTTTCACAAGATGACCACCGGAGTGAAAAAAGACGGTACTCTGTTGTTCCTGGAACATGAAGCTCTCCTGGACGGAGGAGCCTACTGCAGCTTCGGTATCGCCACCGTGTACTATGCCGGCTCGCTATTAGGCGGACCTTACCGCCTGGAAAACATGAAATATGACGGCTACCGCGTCGTCACAAATAAGCCAGCTTGCGGAGCACAGCGGGGACATGGCGCCGTTATAGCACGCGCCTGCTTTGAAATGCAATTGGACCGCATTGCCGAAGAGTTGAAGATGGATCCGGTGGAACTCCGCCTGAAAAACGTGCGTGAAGCCGGTGAGACCACCTGCAACGAACTTTACCTTTCCAGTTTCGGCATGAAGGAAGCTCTGGAGGCCGTCCGGGACAGTGCCGCCTGGAAGCAGAAACGCAAGAAACAAACGGGGCAGAAAGGCATCGGAGCGGCTTGCGGATTCTTCGTCTCGGGTGCGGGTTACCCGATCTATTATTCGAAGACTTACCACTGCACCGTCGTCACCAAGTTGAGTGAAGTCGGCGGCGGAGTGATCGTAGAGTCCGGCGCCGCCGATATCGGTCAGGGCAGCGATACGATGCTTGCCATGATTACGGCGGAAGTCCTGGGTATTCCCATGTCGGAAGTCAAGGTGGTTTCAGGCGATTCAGAACTGGCCGTTGACCTGGGGGCCTACTCATCACGCACAACCCTCATGACCGGTGCCGCGGCCAAAGAAGCCGCTGAATCCGTCAGACAGCAAGTCTTGGAAGTTCTGGCGGAAAAAACCGGCGTTGCCGTCGAAGACCTCGACATCGTCGATGGTGAGGTTGTTTATGCAAAAGGCAACCTGGACGTGGAGCAATTCCGCCATGACCATCGTATGGAGCATCGCGGTTTCAGGGGTGTCGTAACGGGTGGGAACTTAACCTTCAACGAAGCCGCCCGCGTCGCCTTCATAGAAAAAGGCAGCATTGTGGGGACCGGAAAGTATAAGCCACCGCCTCTGGGAGGCTCCTTCAAAGGAGCTGCAGTGGGCACCAGCCCGGCGTTCGGCTGCAGCGCCCAGGTGGCGGAAGTTTCGGTTGATCAAGAAACCGGCCAGGTAACGGTCGACCGGATCACCGGAGCCCACGACTGCGGTTTCGCCATCAATCGGACCATGGTTGAAGGGCAGATGCAGGGATCCGTGATGATGGGCATGGGTGAAGCCCTGATGGAAGAGATCAAGTACGACGAGTGCGGCAGAGTGATTAACGCAAACCTGGCTGAATACAAGATTCCCACATCGGTCGACATGCCGCCCCTGGACTCGATTATCGTGGAGAGTCACGAACCCCACGGTCCTTTCGGCGCCAAGGAGGTGGGCGAGGGGGCAATCATGCCCACCATCCCTGCCATTCTCAACGCCATCTACGACGCCACTGGCGTCCGCATCAACGAATTGCCGGTCACGCCCGAACGGATCCGGACAGCCCTGCGCAAGGCAGGTAGGATCAAGGACAAATAAATCAGAAGACTCGTTATAACGTTTACATACATTTAAGGCTGGATGACATGAAAAAAATAGCGGTTATTCCCGGAGATGGGATCGGTATCGACGTCACTGAAGAAGCATTAAAGGTCATGGAAGCCGCACGGGCGGCTGGCGTCGATATCGTATGGGATACTTTTGACTACGGAGCCGATAAGTTTCTTGCTACGGGAATAACCCTCCCCGACGAGGAAGTCGAAAACTTTCGCAATAATTACGACGCCATCTACATCGGTGCCGTCGGCGATCCCCGCGTACCCGATATGAGGCACGCCAAGGATATCCTCCTCGGATTGCGCTTCAAACTCGATCTTTTCGTCAACTACCGCCCCGTCAAGCTCTACCAGGAATCTCTCTGCCCGCTAAAGGGGAAGACTCTCGAAGATATCGATTTCGTCGTGTTTCGCGAAAACACCGAGGGCCTCTATGCGGGTACCGGCGGCATTTTGAAGCAGGGTACCCCGGACGAGGTCGCCATCCAGACCTCGATCAACACCCGCAAGGGCGTCGAACGCATCATCCGTTACGCTTTCGAATACGCCAAAAAGTCGGGCCGCAAACGGGTCACCATGTCGGATAAATCCAACGCCATGCGCTTCGAAGGCGACCTCTGGCAACGGACATTCTCTGAAGTCGGCGAAGAATACCCTGACATCGAGAAGCAGCACTGGTACATCGACGCTCTGCTCATGCAGATGGTCAAACGTCCTGAACAGTTCGAGGTGATTGTGACCTGCAACATGTTCGGCGATATCGTCACCGACCTGGGCGCACAGCTGGCCGGAGGCATGGGATTGGCCGGTTCGGGCAACCTCCATCCGGGCAAAACCTCTCTCTTCGAACCCGTCCACGGCAGTGCACCGAAATACCACGGTCAGGATGTCGCCAATCCCTTGGCGGCGATCCTCACGGTCGGCGTCATGCTCGAATTCCTCGGGCATCCCGAATGGAATACGCGCATCGAAGACGCCGTCATCGAAGCCGTTAAGACGAACAACGTCCCCCGGGACCTGGGAGGATCGCTTGGAACCAGAGCATCTGGAGATTACATCATCTCACGTTTGAATGGATGATACCATAGACTTTAAATCGAATCGTAGCTCACAGGTGAATCCTTGGGACAAACCATAGCGCAAAAAATCTTCGCCCGGCATGCCGGCAAGGATAAAGTCGACGTTGATGAACTGGTCTTCGCGGAGGTGGACATGATCCTGGGAACGGATGTCACCGTTCCTCTGTCTGTGGAAGTCTTCCGTCGCATGGGCGCCGGTGAGGTCTTCGATCCCCGGAAGATCGTCCTCGTCAACGACCATTTCGTCCCGGCCAAGGATCTGAAAGCAGCGCAATTGTCCAAAACTATGCGTGAATTCGCGCGGGAGATGGGCATCTTCAACTATTTCGAAGTGGGCCGTTCCGGAATCTGTCACGTCCTTTTGCCCGATGAGGGTTTTGTCAAACCTGGCGATCTCATTGTCGGTGCCGACAGCCACACCTGCACTTACGGTGCTCTGGGAGCTTTTTCCACCGGCATCGGCAGCACCGATATGGCCGCTGCCTGGGCCATCGGTGAATTGTGGTTCCGGGTTCCCGCCACCATTAAGATAGACGTGAAGGGAAAACTCCCCAAGTGGGTTGGCGGAAAGGATATCGCCCTGCACATTATCGGTAAGCTGGGCGTCGAGGGGGCCCTATACAAGGCGCTGGAATTTAACGGCCCCACGATTCGTGAACTGTCCATGGATGGACGTTTTACTCTCTGCAACCTGGCCATCGAAGCCGGCGGCAAGGCGGGCATTGTTCCACCTGACGAGAAGACTGATGAGTT
>JALGZU010000257.1 GCA_025774735.1 candidate division LCP-89 bacterium
ATATCTCAGACTTCAGGCTCTATCGTTGCGATTGTCATTGGCAATATCCCTATGGTAGGGTTACAATGGCTGGTTGTCCGTTGCATGATTAGTGGGGATTCTGAAATTTCAAAAAAGAAAAAGGAGGTTTACTCTGTGAGCAATTTTCTACTGGTGAATCCTGATTACGGGTGGATGTATAAAGGCACACCATTTTTTGATTCTCGTTCCCGGGGCGCCGTGCCGCTGGGATTGCTCTGTGTAGGGGCTGAATTACTACGACAGGGAAACAGCGTTGATCTTGTGGATTTGAATTTAGGTGATGAGATCGATTACGGCGATGGGTATGACAGGATTGGGATAACTTCGACGACGCCGAATTTCTGGCGTGTTTTGGAATTAGCGGGGGTATTGCAGGATGTTTTCGGTTGCGATGTCATTCTCGGCGGACCGCATGTATCAACGCCGTACTACAGTCGGTGTTTCGATTACATTGCGGGGGAGTTTGAGGGCAAGGTGAAGAACCTGGATGAGTTGCCCTTCCCCGCCTACGAGCTGCTGGGGGATGTTTCGCGTTACACGCTGTCTCGTTTTCTATGCCGGGCAAATCCCGTGGCTTACATTGAAACTTCCCGCGGTTGTTACGGTAAGTGTACGTTTTGCGACAAGAGCGTTCAGGGTCGCAAGATGCGGTTCAAGTCACCTGGGCGGGTTTTGGAGGAGATTGAGTATGTGCTGGCGCTGGGATTCAGGGAAGTTCAGTTTGTGGACGATATGTTCACGGCGGATGTTGGCCGGGCGTTTGAGATGTGTGAACTGATACTGTCGTCTGGATTGAAGTTCCCCTGGTATCTGCGTAGCGGTGTGCGGGCTGACAAGGCGGATCTGGGGCTTTACCGGCTGATGAAGCGGGCGGGCTGTTACCGGCTGCCCTTCGGGGTAGAGAGCGGTTCACAGCGGATCCTGGATTCAATCAAGAAGGAGATCACCCTTGACCAGGTTGAACGGGCGGTGGGTTATTGCAAGAAGGCGGGGATGGAGGCTGAGGCATTTTTCATCATGGGGTTCCCGGGCGAGACGGAATCCGATCTGCAGGCTACGATAGATTTCGCCCGGAGGTTGAAGGTGGACTATTTGAAGGCGCCGCAGGTTTTACTACCGATGCCCGGGACTGAGATACAAGCGCAGATGAAGGATCAGATCAAATCTCTGGACTGGTCACATTATCATTACTGCGGGGATTACCGGAAGATCTACGATCACGATACGCTGTCCTGGGATACGATCGATGCTTACCGGGCGAAGTTTGTCCGGGGTGTGAACAACAGCCCCGGGAGGATGCTGAAAGCGGGTGTACGCGCCCTAAAAACAGGTAAGTGGCGAGCGTATCTGCATTAATTGCACTATACTGGATTGGATTTTGTGCTGGACATCCAGAACTCTGAGAAAATAATGCAGATTTTGCTTGACAATGAATAATTTACACAGTAAATTTGCGATAGTGGCGAGATACCGCCACCCGCAATCAGCAGGGACGTCATAAATGGCAAAGCAGAAACACATAGAGAGATCCAAGATTGCCTGGGATGACCGGTTCATCTGGCTGGCGAGGATGTATTTCAGCCGGGGGGGGACAGCGGAGGGTTTCGCCAACATGATCGGGGCGGAACTGGACCAGGTGGAATCCTGGCGGGAGACCAAGCCGGAATTCGGTGCGGCTCTCAACGAAGTGCAGGGGATGGCAAATAGCGAGGTGGAATTCTCGCTATTTAAGCTCTGTACGGGATTTTACTTCGATATTGAATATTTCAACAAGAAGAACCAGAAGAAGATCATGAGTAAATATTACCCACCGGATTTGAAGGCGATCAAGTTCTGGCTGGTGAACAATGCAAATTACATCCCCGATACCGGCAGGATCGAACTGACCGGCCGGGACGGGGGCAGCATGCGGATCGATAACATGATTACCCTGACGGGGAACGATGAAGAACTGCGCGAAGTGATCGAATCCGCCCGTATATTACTCAACCCCGGTACTGGCAGTTAGGATTCATGTCCAATGCTGCTCAGAAAATTGACGAAGAGCGCCTCTTAGCCTATGCACAGGCGGCAAAACTTGAACTGGGGCGGCGCCATTTAATAGATTTTATCCGATATACCTTCCCGCGCTACCAGGTGGATCCATTTCACGAGCGTCTATGCGCGGAATTGGAACTGTTCTTTGACAGAGTACTGAAAAAAGAGGAGCCGCGACTGATTATCGTGGCGCCACCTCAATCTGGGAAGTCGGAAATTGCCTCCCGAAGGTTCCCCGCCTGGGCTTTAGGACGCAACCCCGGCATGAACATCATCACCACGTCGTATTCCAGCGACCGGGCGGAGATGAACAGCAAGGACGTGCAGAACATCATCGAGGGAGATTACTACGCCGACCTGTTCCCGGATATACGCCTGAACCTGCACCGTGCCGACATCTGGGACATCAAGGGATATGAGCAGTACAAGTACCGCGCCGCCGGCATCCTGGGCGGTATTACGGGTCTGGGGGCGCATATCCTGATCATCGACGATCCGGTGAAGGACTGGGAGGAGGCGAATTCGGCCACAATCCAGGAGAAGATCTGGGGCTCGTACAATGCTGCGGCTAAAACCCGCCTGGCCGAGGGTGGCGGGATTATCCTGATTATGACGCGCTGGAATGAGCAGGATCTGGCCGGGAAGGTGCTGCATTCGGACGAGGGGGGTAGGTGGAGGCTGCTTCACTATCCAGCCCTGGCCGAAATGGATGCGGACGAACAGCGCCTCGACGTCGGAGACCACCGGGCGGAGGGCGAACCGCTGGCGCCATCGCTGTATTCGCGTGAATCGATGGAGAGGATCCGGGATGACTATTATACCACAGGCCAGGGAATTATCTGGCAGACGCTCTACCAGGGCAGACCGCAGCCGACCATCGGCATGGTCTATTTCCACACGATAGGCGACGATCCCGAAGATAAGACGTTAAGGCGCTACGAGGGCAGGGTGATTGAACCGAAACGCTGCTATCTGGATGTCATCAGTGAGAATCAGGACTGGGACTTCAAAGAGGACGATGCGGGGTTCTGGCGGATCTGGGAAAAGCCGCTGCATGGATTCAATTACTGCGCCGGCCTGGATACATCGGAGGGAATTGAGGGCGGTGGAAGCGATACGGACTCGCACGTTCTTTCAATCATGAGGCGGGGCATCCAGGATGAAATTCTGCGATCCATCCCGAAACCGGACATTAAAATAGGTGAGATTCACAAACCCTGCACGGTGGCCTGTTATGTGTCGAAGGATGATCTGGACCGGATGGGTCTTGAGGTAATTCAGGGACTGCTTTATTACAATCATGCACCGATTTTCGCCGAGAGGAATAATTCTGGAACCGGCGTTGTAGATATTATATTCGAGAACCTATATCCAAGACACCTGATCCTGCGGGAACGGCCGCCAGCCAAAATTCGATCCCGAAAGAGCAAAAAACTGGGATTCAGAACCGGGACAGCGAATAAACCCGCGATTATGGCCGGGTTGAAGGCTGCCATGCGGGAAGATCAATATGACGATTTTGATAAGGAATTTTTCTTCGAGTGCCGTCACTTTGTAAACCTGAACGGCAAGTTGGGCGCCGAGCCGAGATTCCACGACGACCGGGTAATGTCGAGGGCGCTGATGTTGTTGGCGCACCAGAAAGCTCCCTGGTTGCGGCCGGGCAATATGCCGACCGTGAGGAGGAAACGGAAATCCTACAAACCGATATTTGAAGAGACAGGGTACTGAGATATGACCACTGAGCCAGTCGGTTAGGCGAAGGTCTGCAAAACCTTTAAGATGGGTTCGATTCCCATAGTGGTCTCAACACAATTTCATAATAGAGGGTTGATATGGACAAGAAAAATCTAATGTTCAACAACAGGCGTGGATTCGTGAACAACATCCTGGAAAACAGTACAGAGCTGCTTGACTATGATAAACAGGTCATCAAGAACCTCGCCAACAGCCAGCGGGCGAGTCTGGGCGAGATCGTTCTGGCTTACTACATGGCGAGGCTGCGGCATGCTTTGGAGGGCTTGCCGGAGGCAAGTGATTTGATTATCACGGGGAATACCGAATTCGAAGGTTTTCCTCTTCCCGCTGATGTAGAGTATAACACAGGGGGAGATGCAGAAGTGGACAAGCCGCAAGATGAGCCACCCAAACCAACGGCACCGAGGAAAAAGCGCGGTCGCAAGAAGAAATGAACGCCTCATTCAAAGGCTTAGAATATCCGCTGGGCAGACAGAAGCAGATCGAGGAGATCATCACCCACGATAGTCTGGGGTATTTCGTCCGGCGCATTCATCAGGAGTATCCCGGTGGGAACTGGATCCCCTGCCTGCACAAAGCTCATATCGGGATCGTTTACGACCGGGATGAGGATCAAAAACTCTGGCTGATCCGCCTGGAGATGGATGTGGCGACTCAACCGAAGTTGCACCTGATGGCGGTTTACAGTGACGAGGTGGCCATAATCAGTGATCCCGGGAGAGAGGAGGGGGATCAGTCTGGCGGTTCCTGAC
>JALGZU010000258.1 GCA_025774735.1 candidate division LCP-89 bacterium
GCGATCTGGGACGGCTCGTCTGGAGGAGGCGAATGGAATTCGTATGGTTGGGACTATGAAGGAATGAAAATGCAAACTGAATCGACAATTCCCGAAAAACATCGCCTCCTCGGGAACTACCCTAATCCGTTCAATCCTGATACCAGGATTCAGTATGAAATCGCAGAACAAGCCCGAGTCGAATTGAGTATCTTCAACGCCATGGGGCGCCGTGTTGGCACCCTGGTGAACCGTATGGAACAGGCCGGCACCTACGAAGTCGCCTGGTCCGGTCGGGATTACCCCGCCGGCGTCTACTTGGCCAGGCTGAACGTCGACGACAAACCGGCACAGGTTCTCGAACTCGTCCTGGTCAAGTAATAGTATCGGATCGAACGCTAAAAGTGCCTGAGGGCTTGAGAAATCGAGCCCTCGGCGTGCATAACCTTGGGCAGACTGTCAGAAAAATGAGAGAAATATTGGAAAAATGAAGAACTCACGAACACTAAAATGTCTCTGCAACTCCCTGCTGCTCGTCCTGGTGATGACAGCAGTTGCGTCCGCACAATGGACCTCTGCGGCTCTCGAACAGGTAAGTTCTAGCCCGGCCGATGACCGCATCGAGTGCAACAATCTCGCTCTGGATGAACAGTGGGATCTGCTCTTCACCTCATTGGCTGGAAACGCTTGCAACGATAACGAACTGTACGGCATCACCTACGCCGAAGACCTCTTCTTCGTCTCCGGAGGGAACAACTTTACCACCCCCAACAAGGTGTACGTCCTGAATTCGGATGGGTCCTACTTCGCCGATTTTGACCAGTGGAGTTCCTCCAATGCCGGCTGGAAAGGATTGACCTACGACGGCACCTACCTGTACGGTTGCGAGGACAACGTTATCAGGGCTTTCGATCTGACCGGCAATCCCGTCCCCTCCATGGATATCACCCTCTCCATGTACGGGATGGAAGGGATCGCCCACGATCCCATCAGCGATAATTTCTGGGCTGTGGCGGCCGGAGAACTCTACGAAATCGACCGCCAGGGAAATGCCTACTACATCATGCTTCCTTATATCGGAGCCACGGGTCTGGCCTTCGATGATGCTGCTCCGGACGGTCCCTGGCTCTGGATCTTCTGCAATCTGGGTCCCTCGCAGACCCTCATCAAGCAGTTCGACCCGGTCTTCCATAATCTGACCGGCTTTATCTACGAACTGCCGCTCCTGTCCGGTTCGTCATTCCAGACATCCAGCGACCTCTTCTTCACCGCTGGATTCGATCCCGACGTCTACGTACTGGGAGGTTTGACCCAGGCCGATCCGATCGATCAGATCTTTGCCCTTGAGATGTATCCGCAGTCTACAGCGCCGGGAGTGACTGTCGTCCTGACCTACCAATCCGGTTCACCTGTACCCGCGAGCGGCGGCAGCTTCGATTTCAACATCGCCGTCAGTAACGCTGACCCGGCTCCCGTCACCTTCGACATCTGGACAATGGCCACCCTGCCCAACGGCAACGAATACGGGCCGATTATCAACGTGCAGGATTTCACCGCTCCGGCGAACTGGTCTTCGAACCGGGACCGCACCCAAGCCGTCCCAGCATCCGCACCTCCAGGCCTCTACACCTATGACGCCTATGTGGGCGCTTATCCCGATGAAGTCTGGGACGAGGACCACTTCGAGTTTGAAAAACTGCCTGGAGATGGTGGAGGTGTGCAGGAAGGAGGCTGGGATTGCTGGGGCGACGGTTTCGATGACATCGCCTCGCAGGACGCCTCCCCGCTGCCCGCGGAGTTCACCGTCCTGGAGGCGTATCCCAATCCCTTCAACCCCCGCACAACCATCAACTATATGCTACCGCAGGCGGACTTTGTGAAGCTTGCCGTTTACGACCTCATGGGACGACAGGTGGCGCTGCTGGTCGATGGATATCGAGACACCGGCAGCCATGAAGTAATCTTCGACGCCCGGAATCTGACCTCCGGAGTCTACATCTACCGCCTCGAAACTAGTACTGTCTCCGCCAGTGAGAAGCTGGTACTAATGAAGTGAACTCGGTGAATTAACCGCAATCAAAAAGGGCAAGCACTTGCTTGCCCTTTCTCTAGATCGTCAATAATATAGGTTATGTAATTAATCAGCCGCCCTCACGACACCTCCACCCCTCACGACACCTCCACCAGGTCGATCTGATCCCGGTCGGCGATCCCCACCCCGTGTTCCTGCGCCATGGCGATGTGAGGCACGTCCGAGCCCGCCTGGATGCGCCCTTCCCAGGCCGCCAGGCCCACCCCCACTGAATCCACCGCCACGGGATCGAAGCCCGCCAGGTATTTCCCCACCTCTTCAACCTGGCCTGGACCGGTGGGACCATTGGTCAGGAGGGCGTAACGGGCTTCCAGAAGCGTCAACTGCGGCCGGATCACCGTCGCTAAATCCGCGATCCCCTGGTTCAGATCCATCTCCTGGTGAAACGGCACCCGGTCCCGGATTAAGCCCATCAGGTTCTTCAATCCCAGGCTCACCCGGGTGGCGCTGTGGTGCTTCGCCGTGGGCACGTTGATGAACAGGTCGGCTTTACCCAAAATCTTCGCCACCTCCGTCTCTTTCAACGCCTTGCCGTAAGGAACCTGCTGAGGCAGGTAAAAGCGTTCCTCCTCTGCAATCAAAACCTGCACCGCGTCGCGAGCTTCGCAGACCGCCCCGATGCCGCTCCGCTTCAGGTTGTTCTCCGGTGACGATCCCACCGGGTGGTCGATCACGATCACCCGCTTTGCCCCCGCTTCAACGCAGAGATCCAGAACGGCTCCCAAAAATTCCGGATCCGTCGTCGCACCCCACTCGGGCGGCGTGGCAAAACCGATGTTCGGCTTGACCAGCACGGTCCCCTTTTCAGGGATCAGCGGCTCCAACCCCCCCACCGCCTCTACTAGAGCCTTCGCTGCTTGACCCGGTTCTCCCTCGGCAATCCAAACGCGGGCCTTCTTGCCGGTCGGTTCTTCCGCCCGCAAAATGCCCCCGGACCAGGGCAGCATAGCCCCGCCGATGGCCCCCAATCCTTGTCTGAAAAATTGTCTCCGGTCCATGCTATTCGATCTCGTTAGCGACCGTCATGGCGAACTGCTGAGCCGTAATCAGGGCGGCGTTCTCGTCGCCCCCCTTCTCGACCGTCACGCGCACGTAAAAACGGTCCTCGCGCAAATGGATGATGACGTGAAAGAGGGCTGTCTCATCGATGCCGGCTTCGTCCCCGTATTGCCACGGAGTGAGGTTTGGCGGCACCAGCTGCTCTTCATCGAAAATGGCCGCAACGTTGCTCGAATCCCCGTGATCGCCTATATACAGCTCAACCTCGGCGGCGATCCCGCCGAAACTCCCCCCATAGTAGCGCTGTAGAACCCCTTCCACGAAACCTAGTTGAATGTACAATTCCGCCGCCCCGTTAATGAGGGCGTACAGGGACGTCTGGTCGTCCGCTTCTCCATAATCGCCCGGACCGCTGCCTTTGACCCAGGGATCGATTTCGCCCGACGCCGGCAGCAGATCCGCCGGTTGCAGCGTTCCGCCCCCGCCCTGGGGGCTGCTCCCCTCTTCACACCCGTTGCCGATCAAACCGGCGCTGATGAGAATTAAGATCAGTGCGAATTTCTTCGCCGTTGGTGATGCCATGTCGTAGCCCGCTCTATGTTGGTTCTTTTTCTATTTCAACAGGGTAATCTGCCGGGTGTGAAACTTCCCCGCCGCCTTCATCCTGACCAGGTAACGACCCGACGGAACCGGTACGCTTACCTTATCTGTTCCATCCCACGTTAACACGTGGCGTCCCGGGGATAACGTGCCTTTGTATAACGTCGAAACGGTGCGCCCGCGCACATCGTAGATGAACGCCTCCACAGACGTAGTTCTATCCAATTCGAGTGGTATCGACGTGGAAGCGTTGAACGGTTCCGGGTAATTCGCCCCCAGGCTGATCCGCCCCGGTCTTGCACTCCCCGGATTTGGTCTCACGCCCGTCGACGGGTTGAGAATGTCGATCCGTTCGATGTCCGACAGGTTGCTGTTGCCTAAGTTATAATACAGAGACGCCGAATCGATGTGATAAGACATCCAGGTGGTAGTGCAGCCGTAATCGATGAGAATCTCCCGGCAGATCGCGTCCAGGGCTACCGGATCCTGGGACAGCACGATCATGTTCGGATTGACCTGCCACGGAGACGTCGGTCCCCCGGAGGTGACCCCGAAGATGCCGTCGCAGATACACAGCTTCTGGTGTGCCCCGTAGGTATCGAATACTGCCGCGTTCAGAGCTGGAACGTACGGATCGCAGTATCCCGCGTGTAGCCCCTCCGGGTTGTGCACTGTCCCGTAGTGACTTTTCAGCGAGAGACTGACTCCGGCGAGGGTGTGATTTTTCAACAAACAGAGGTTGATCAGGTTGTCGCTGTAATCGGTGTAACAGCGGCTCACCAATTGCCAGGAATCGATCACTAACATCGGCTCTGGGTGGTAACCTGCCACGGGATTATCCGTGCCAAAGCAGCGTACCCCCGTCGTGCCGGTGTTCAGTTCAAATCCCGACGCGGCCAGTTCGTAGTCCAGGCGGTCCCAGATCAGCATCTGGTTTAAGGGATAATTTGAACCTCCGGCGGGTGTTGAAGCGAGACTGTCGGCCAGTGGAAATGCCACTTCCGGATGGGAGGACGAAAGGGTATATAGGTGGGAAGTTTTGAATCCGATCGACAAATCTTGAGCTAGATTGGGAAACAACATCAGCCACGCATCCTGGGGCGTGGCCGCGTCGGTCAACGCCTGCACACCCGCATCGATCATGATGCGCACGATCTCCGGCTGGATCGCCGACCCGATCGAAGCCTGTTCGTCCGTGACCACCACCACGCGGCTGGTTTCGTTACTCCCGGCTGATACCAGACGGGGCAGCCCCAGCGCACCCGTCGCCAGCCCCAGCGACGCTGCTGTACTTAACCGCAGAAATTCGCGCCGGTCTAAATGGCTGTCGGGATTCTCTTTTCTATGATCCTGGTCCTCATTCTCCTCCGGTGAATGCTTCGGATCGTCCTTCATTTGAGCAAAACCGCCTTCCGTATTTGAAGGTCTGCCCTGGATTGAAATGAAACCAGATATATGCCTGAAACGAGACTGGCCGCATCCCAGCTGAAGCGGTGCTCGCCTGCCGCCAGCCTGCCCATATGGATCAGGGAAACCTGCTGCCCTAACAGGTTGTAAGCGCACAGTTCCACCTCGCTCGCCACGGGCAACTCGATGCGAATGACCGCCCGGGCGTTGAAAGGACTGGGGTAAACTGCATGAAGATAAGGAGTTACCGGTAAACTGATGTTCTCCTGCTCAACAAGACCTGTGACCGTTTCGAACCAGACGAAGCGGTAGCCCCCCGCCCCCAGGCTGTCCGGAGTCATCACGGTCTGTGGATCCGGCCTGACCGTATCGCCGTCGGCGATGGTGGGAGCCCCGCTCGATACTGAGAAGCCAATTCTCACCGTATCCCTGCCTCCATTCCAGGTGACTGCTCCCAACTCACTCGACCCGGATAGCCAGCTGTGTCCCGATGAGAGCCGTAGCACGTCGTCGATGTTGCCGGCGTTCAGATCAAATGCCAGCAGGCGCTCCGAAAACGCCACGAAGGCCGTATCGTCCTCGTCGATCTCCGGTGACAGAACCTCCCCCTCTAGAATCTTGGCAGCGGTGATGTAAACGCTCTTTTCATACGGAGTCGCTCCGGTCCAGGCCGGATTCGTCAACGTACCGTCGTGGCCGTGCCCCGAAGCGTCGTAAAACTGTGCCCCCGCCCCCTCGTCCAGGTGCCACAGCGCCGTCGAGTGTTCATCGGCCGTGAAGAGGTGCCGGGTTAGGATGTTCTCATCGACAATCTCCGCGAACGTCGCCGCCACCTGCAGAGCTTCATCAGGGTACGTCTCCTTGCTGATGACGATCTCCACGTAATAACGGTCCCGCCAGAATTGTAATGACCAGTGGAACAGGAGCCCGTTATCCAGCCTCGCTTCCTCACCGATAGTGTCGATGACCGTGGTGAATGGGGGAACCATGCCGGGATCGTGGTACAGTGCCTGGGCATCTGCAGGAGTGCCCTGGTCCGTCATCCACAGCGTCAGGCTGTCATCACTACTCACGATTTGTCCGTAGTAGTACTGCAACATCGCGTACTGAAAGTTATGGCCGAGATAAATCTCGGCTCCGCCATTGATAATGAGATAAAGGCTTGAGGAATCATCAGCGACCTGCAAATCTCCAGGCCCGGTGCCCAGGGTCCAGCCGGAGACCTCCTGATCGCCGACCCGCAAATCCAGCAGATCTGTACTGAATGGATCGAAGTTGTGGTCGGCACGCACCGTATCCGATAGTTGAATCTGATCGATCAAACCCTGAAACTGCAGATCCTCATCGCCGCTGCTGATGATGATCGGACCCGGTGCCTGCAGCGGCCCCGGGCTCGCGGGAGTGGCGGCGTCCAGAATCCCGTTGACGAATAAGACCAGGTTCGTGCCGGTCAACTCTACCAGCACGTGAGACCAGGCGCCCAGCGCCAGCGGCGTCGAACCGGTCACCACGATCTCCCCCATCCCCTCC
>JALGZU010000259.1 GCA_025774735.1 candidate division LCP-89 bacterium
CTCTTTTTCGAGGATAACCTGGTGGCGGGTGGGCACAACTAGCTCAGGTTTTTCATTTTAAGTTCACCGGATCCCGTCACTGAGACTTCTGTCCGACATATAACGTTCCGTTATACTCGGCCCTGGTTTCCGGATTGACCGAAGTCAGGAAGACTAGCCTCTTCCGCAGCACGAAACCGGTGTCGCCGAGCAGCCTCCGAATGTACTCATCTCTGTGCTTGAAAATTTTCTCGCCTGAGGCCTCATCCCAAATCCTGGCGAAATCCTGTTCAGTTTCACTCAGATTGCTCAGATCGGCAACGGTTAGATGGAACGTCAAAAATCCGTAGGTGCCTTGCGGCTCTAAAATGCGGCTCGTCTCGGAGAAAAACGACTGCAGATCCCCGAAAAAGTGGAAGACGCCGCCGCAGATTGCATGAGAGAAAGATTCGTCCGGGTAGGGCCAGGGCATTTTGGTAATATCATGACGTTTCAACTCAATGGCGAAGGCTTTATCCGCGCAGGCCTGCAGCATCTTCCTCGACCCGTCGAAGCCGTGAATGGTCATTCCGGCATCATGAAAGGCCTCGGAACAGAGGCCTGTGCCGATGCCCACATCCAACAGCTTCTGCCCCGGCTCGATGTATTCATACATCATGCCCAAAAAGACTTCCGGGTTCCAGCCCCACTCCCGCGCCTGCCGGTCGTATTCGGGGGCGGATTCTTCGTGAGCTTCGATGGAGTCCATTTAGCGGATTGTATCTTTAAATGCGAAAAGGCGCCCCGTCTTCCCGGGACGCCTTTGCGATTATCCCATCGCCACGGCCACCCATTTAGCTAACGGGCTCCAGAAGACGCCGAGCACCAGGGTGGGCACGACGAAGATCAAGGTCATCAAGGAGAGGGAGAAGGTCATGGGGATCGACTTGGCGCCCTCTTCCGGTTCGTAGATGAACATGTCGCGGATGACGCGCACGTAGTAGATCAGGCTCAGGGCGCTGTTGGCGATGCCGATCAGAGCCAGCGTCCACATGTTTTCGACGACCAGCGCCTTGAAGAGGTAGAACTTGCCGATGAAACCCGCCAGCGGCGGCAGTCCCACCAGCGAAAAGAGAAACACCGCCAGCGCCACCGCCAAAGCCGGAGAGGTCTTGCCCAGGCCCTTGATGTGGGTGGTGTCCTCGCCGCCCAGGATGCGGCCCGCGGCGTCCACCACCAGGAAGGCTCCCAGGTTCATGAAGAGATAAACCACCAGGTAGAAAAGCACCGCCTGGTACGCCTCCGGCGTGCCCGCGGCGAAGCCCATCAGGATATAGCCGGCGTGAGCGATGGAGCTGTACGCCAGCAGCCTCTTCAGGTTGATCTGGTGCAGGGCGCCGAAGTTCCCGAAGGTCATGGTCAGGGCGGCGGCGATGGAGAAGAGGAAGCGAGTGTCCATCCCGGCGAACTCGGCCGGCGCGCCGAACATCTCCATCATGCGGAACAGGGCTGCAAATCCGGCCGCCTTGGGCGCCACCGAGAAGAAGGCGGTGAACGGCGTCGGCGATCCCTCGTACACGTCCGGGCACCAAAAGTGGAAGGGCACCATGGCGATCTTGTAGCCGAGCCCCGCCAGGACCAGCACCACCGCCACCAGGTAGAGCAGCGGCGAATAGCCGGATCCGGCGAAGAACGCCGCCATCTCCGGGATCGAGGTCGCGCCCGACATGCCGTAGAGGAGCGAGAAACCGTAGAGCATGACGCCGGTGGAAACGGCTCCATAGAGGACGTACTTCAGTCCGGCTTCGGCCGAACGCGAATCGCCGCGATGATAGGTCGCCAGCACGTACGACGGGATTGAGACCAGTTCGATGGCCACGATCAGCGTGACGATGTCCGCCGATCCGGCCAGCAGGAACATCCCCAGGACGCTGCAGAGGAGCAGGAGATACGGTTCACCCTGCTTCTTGAAAGTGAACAGGGCCATCCCCACCGAGAGCAGGACCGCCAGGGCGAAGAAGACCTTGAAGAAGACCGCCACGCCGTCCCCGACCAGGGCTCCAAAGAGGTAACTGCCCGGCCGCGCTCCGATGTTGATCGCCAGGATAATCAATCCGGCCAGGAGTACCATGCTGCCCCAGCCGATCCCCAGCGCCGACTGGTTCTTGCGCATCAACTCCCGGATGATCAGCACCAGTGTGCCGATGACCAGCGTCAGTTCCGGGATGAACGAGGTGAAGTTTAAGCTGCTATAGTCGATCATGGTAACCTATCCACTCATTGCAAAATGCAGAATGCAAAGTGCAAATTTCAAATTTATTTTTTGGTTTTAGCTGTGACGATCTGTATAGGATTTATCCGATCGAGTTGTTATTCGAATCGTTGTGCCAGCAAATTCCTATAAACGCTTTGAAATAACGGTTTTATCAATTTGCATTTTACATGTTAAATTGCCGTGGGTCATAGTACAAAAAACATAAAATACACAATCACCACAATCCCCATCAAACTCTCTCCGGCAATGATACCCGATGCCGCCGGAATGGTGTATTTCTGAGCGATTTCCGGCTTCCTCTTTTCCAGGATCAGCGCAATCAGTCCACCGATAAACATCGACAGCGAGTACCAGAAATGGAACGTCCAGGATAGTCCGATACCCATCGCCGAGGGGATGTATTTCCGCTTATTCGGGAACAGTCTTTCCAGCATCGGAATTAATACCCCCACCAGGCCGCCGATAACCAGCGCCCACCTGGCGCTTGGGTGCAGCGAATGGAAACCGTCCGATAGAAGCCTCGCCACAGCCGCCCAAACCTGCGCCGCCGGAGCCGGAAACTGATCCGATCCCAACACCTCAACCGAGGGTACGATCAGGTAAAAAGCGGGCACAACCACGGCCGTTCCGGCGAATATCCCCAGAAACTGAGCTATGAACTGCAAGCGGGGATTGGCTCCAAGCTGGTAGCCAGATTTCAGGTCGATTAAAAGATCGGCCGCGGAATCGGCCACGCCCGCGGTCACGCATGCTGTCATCAGGTTAACGTTGGTCATCTTCGGGGCGATGGCGCCGTAGAAGAGCTGCGTGATCTTGCCCATGGCTCCTATCGGAGTGGTGTCCGTCTCACCTGTTGCCCGGCAGGCAACCAGAGCCAGGAAGAACGACATCACGATGGCCAGCACCGCCATCCAGACGGCCACGCCGAAGTAAACATTGATGATATAAACGACCCCTATCCCACCGATGGTCATTCCCCACATGAACCAGGATCCCGGCACCTCGATCCTATCCATCTTCTCCAAAATAGGATCCCTGGATACCTCACGCTTGGAAAGGATCGCGCCGATACCGGAAAAAGCCCGCAGCGCAGTACGCCATTGCAGAGCAAACGATAACAGTCCAGACGTAACCATGCACGAGGCGCCGCCCCACAGCGTCCAGGCGACCAGACTTCGGTAACCTAATTCTTCCACGATGCCATAATGATATACCAGAGGAGCGAAAACTCCCCAGCATAAAATGCCGCCCAGCAGAATCGACCAGGCGGTGCGGAATCCCATGATGGCTCCGGCCGCTACCATGATTAGACTGCCATCGAGGGCGATGGTATATTGCCCCAGACGCTGGCCGAAGATGTAAAACTGCGCCGGAATCCATTCGAAACCGTCGCGCAGGATAGCAATCACCGATCCGAAACCTGCGGCGGCAAAGAGAGCCCTGGCGCTGTCCTTCCCCGCTTCAGCGTCCTTGATTTCCGAATCTTCGGAAGATGCGTCCGCTACGCCGTGCAGACTCTTCAAAGTTTCTGCGGCGGCGATGCCCGACGGGAATTTCAGCCGCTCGATGTTGATCATCTGGCGTTTCATGGGAATCGCCAGACTGACGCCCAATATCGCCAGGAAAAAGATCCAGGCGGTCAGTATCCCGTAGGGGATATGCACTCCATTGATCAGCAGATAAGCGCTGATGGCCGATACCAGCGTGCCACCGGTCGAATAGCCCGCCGAACTGGCCGTGGACTGCATGGCGTTGTTTTCAAGGATCGTAAAATCCGACTTCAGCAGCCGGGGAAAAAGCTTCCTCAGCGATTTCCAGATGGAAAACGACAGAATACATGAGGTGATGGCGACGCCCAATCCCCAACCGGTCTTCAATCCGATATATAGATTGGTGAAGGACATCAACCCACCCAGACAGGACCCCATGATCACCGCTCGCAAGGTGAGCTGCACCATGGAATCGCCGCGGCCGGTGTAAACGTTTTCGAACCATTCCCGTTCGAGCTCTTCGGGGGTCTGACGGCGGGGTGTGTCGGTCAAGCTGCGAGTTCCGTGAGAGACGAGATGCCTGTGAAAAATTTATACAATATATAATTTTGTGCTTCCAAAGGCAAGCGGATTTTGGGGATTTGTAATAAACCCGGCAATGGCATCGAGTTGGTCAGCTTTTACGGGAGCGTGGATGATATCAAGGTAAGGCTGTACAGGGTATGTCTACATAATCCCGCACAAATAATTGAACAATTTTCAAACTAATTCTTGATTCTTCCCACTTTCCTGATATATTATACACACCTGCATCAGGGACTTCTGGCGACGAAATTTTGAATTAAAAGGATTTCACGGACCGAACAAATGCATACAAGACGCTTTGTAGAACGCAAAGATTGTCCAACCTGCACGTCGCAGAATGTTAGAGGGATATATTCCTGCAATTATTTAAACTCCCCGTTAAAGGAATATCTGGAATCCTTCTATAATCCACAGGGAAAGATTGAATTCGAATATCTTGAGCAGGCAGCTTACATCTTGAACGAGTGCCTCGACTGCGGAACAATCTTCCAACAGTCAGTCCCTGATGAGTTCCTGGCAAACAAACTATACGAAGAATGGATTGATCCGGAAAAGACTTTTGAACGGCATCTGGAATGGGATGATTTGAACCATTTCAGGCGGTATGCCGAGGAA
>JALGZU010000260.1 GCA_025774735.1 candidate division LCP-89 bacterium
TGCATCCCTCAGAGGTGAAACGCTGACAGGCCCGTACGGCCCGTGCCAGGTCTGGTAGCTGTCGAATACCAGCTTGTCCTGAACCTCGAATAGTCGCACCTTGTGAAACACCCCTAAGAGAATCACCCGTTTGGCGCGGATGCGGGGAACCAGGAGGGAATACAGTCGCCCCGCGTACGTGTAGTCGTCGTGAGGGCAGACCCCGGCAATGAAGGTGGTCTCGTTGTTCCACCCGTGCCTCTGATCGAGGACCTCCTTCCGCTCTGTGGCCAGCTTCCGGCTCAGCTTCAACACCTCGTCCATCTGCTCAGCCGTCGATGCAAATCCTACCACGTCCATCTGCCCGCGTTGAGTCCCTTGTGGCTTGATGCCTACCTGCTTGAGCAGATCTTCGACAGCAGGATCACGTGCGAAAGCGTTTGGTGATCCAAGTATAAACAGCAGGATCAATAACGTGAGTACTCTCCTCATCATGGTTGCTCCCTTTCTCCGCTTATCCGATTGAGCGCCGCCTCGATCGAAAAGGTAGAGGATCAGCATGAATTTAGCAAGCACTATAAAGAAAAACTTGTTGAAATGATTCCTCCTTGGGATGCACGCCGCTGGCAAAGATTTTCACCTCAAAAGTCTTGATTTTTTGCGTAAACTTGCTTTTCTTGGGCATAATACTAACCATCGGAGGACAATTAACATGAGAATGTCGTCGTTCAACGCTATTCACAAAATTCTGGGTATAGCGCTGCTGTTAATCCTGCTTTCTACCGGTTCCGCGCTGGCGGAAACCCGTCCCATCCAGCTCGCCCTGGTGACGCCCATCCAGATCTTCCCGGAAACGGATTCCATTAAGGGTTTCCGCTTTAATCTGATCTATGGGAAAAACGCATCCCTGACCGGTTTGGATCTCGGCTTGGCCAATGTGCTGACCGGTTCCGGGGCGGGTGTGCAATACGGCTTCCTCCACCTGGTAGATGGGGATTTCACCGGTTGGCAGAACGGATGGGTCGCCATTACGAAAGGTAAGTTCCAGGGGCTGCAACAAGGTGCGTACAGTTATGTCGCTGATGGTGTCGGTGTGCAGTGGGGCATCGTCAATCACGCCAAACATATGAACGGATTAATGTTCGGCCTCGTCAACTGGGCTGAAAGCATGGAAGGCATACAGATCGGCCTTATAAATGTCATCAAGTCGGGAGGCCAGTTCCCCGTTTTCCCAATTGTCAACTGGTCCTTCTGACGATCAATCCTACCATTGGAGGTGGTTCCTTTGACAATATACCATCGGGATGTCTAAGATAACATCACTGATGAATAGCCATGTCATTCCGGTTTGTCCGGAATCTGACATGGCTCTATAATAAAAGGCGGGGGATTTCCCCCGCCTTTTTGTCTTAATCGATGCGATCTCTGTTCCCTGGAATACAGTCGTTGTGGAGGGTATTCACATGGAAAAGCCAAAAGGTCATCGTATTGAATCCATCGATCTGTTGCGCGGTCTGGTCATGATTCTCATGGCGCTCGATCATGCCCGGGCGTATTTTGGTTACGGCTCATTTTTCGCCGAGCCGACCGACCTGACCACCACCACCCCTTTGCTCTTCTTCACGCGCTGGATCACCCACTTCTGCGCGCCCGTCTTCGTCTTCCTCGCTGGAACTGCCGCCTTCCTGTACGGAACCCGCCGTGAAAAGACCGGCCAGGTCGCCTGGTTCCTGTTAACCCGCGGCCTCTGGTTAATTCTCCTCGAGGTGACTGTCGTAAACTTCGGTTGGACCTTCGATGTTACTCTCAGTTTTCACATTCTGCAGGTCATTTGGGCGATCGGCTTCAGCATGGTCTGTCTCGCGGGGCTGGTTTTCCTGCCAAAATGGGCGCTCCTGACAGTTGGTATCATCCTGGTTGCAGGACACAATCTGCTGGATTCGGTAACCATTGGAGGAACGGTTGGAACCTGGATCTGGTCCATCCTGCATCTGCAGAACATCATCCTGCTCGGACCAGCATCAGCCATCGATATCCACTATCCGGTCATCCCCTGGATCGGCTTGATGGTTTTGGGTTATGCCTTCGGGGAACTATACAAAAAGGGATTCGATGCCAGGCAGAGAAAAAAGCTGCTCTTGATCCTGGGCAACGGCGCTATCGCCGCCTTCGTCGTCTTGCGCTTGTTCAACATCTATGGCGATCCCCGCCCCTGGAGTCCTCAGGGAAACTTCACCTTCTCGCTCATCTCCTTCTTCAACACGACCAAGTACCCGCCCTCGCTTCTCTTTCTCCTGATGACGATGGGACCCTCGCTGATCTTTCTCTACATGACCGAAGAGTTGCAGAACAAGGTAACGCAAGCTGTCGTCGTCCTGGGTCGCGTCCCGCTGTTCTTCTACGTCATCCACATCTACCTCATTCACATTCTGGCCATTTTAGGATTGATGATTGCCGGAAGAGCGTGGACCGAATATATTTTGACGGCCCGGGTCTTCTTCAACGCTACGCTGGCGGATTACGGCTATGGATTACCCGTTGTCTACCTGATCTGGATCCTCGTTACGGTCGCCCTGTTTCCTCTCTGTAAACGGTATATGGACTACAAAGCCAACAACCGGGCCAGGTGGTGGCTGAGTTATTTGTGATGAGATTGAAAAGAGATATGTTTTGTCAATTGGTTAAATTTACCCTTGACTCTTAACTCTTTCAGGGATATATTCGTCAAAATCGCAACGTGCACGGCCCGCCCGAAAACTGAAAAGTTATACTCTCAATTCAGGAGGTAGGAAAAATGGTCGCAAAACGCTTCTGGATCTGTCTGATTTGTGGTGTCATCGCCGGGCTGATCTGCGCCTGGGGAGGATCCTCAGAAATACCAGAAGGGGTTAGCAAGCCGATGGTGTTCTGGTCGTCGCTCCTCAACCGCGCCTTCATCGGTTTCGTCCTGGGCATCTCCGCCTGGAGAATCGGCTGGGCGCTGCACGGCATCCTGATCGGCCTTCTGGGCACGTTGCCCATGTCCTTTCCGTTGATTTTTAGCGAACAGGCTGGCTTTTCGGTATTCCTCATCTACACCATCGCCGGCATCGTCTGGGGTTTCCTGATCGAACTGGTGGCCTCAGTTATCTTCAAGGCGAAGATGACCCCCGTAACCGCGGTTCCAGCAGCGGCAGCGCCACCGCCGCCACCACCACCACAACCACCACCGCCGCCGCCAGTACCGCCGGCACCCGAACCGGGTCCCGAGCCGGAACCGGGTCCACCTCCACCGGAATAAATAAACCGATAAGGGTCTAAACCGTAGGGCGGGGAGATCGTCTGCCTCTGGCAGGCGTTCCCCGCCTTTTTGTATCCCCTGAAAAAAATTCACCAAAAAAATATTTTCCTTGCTTTCTGCCTCTAAATACCTTACATTACCATCATAAGGCGTATTTTCATTACAAAGCATTCGCTCTAAGTGCATTCTCTAGGTGGAGGCATCATGAGACGAATAACACTATTCCTTTTGGCGGGTTGTATTATTCTGGCCGCTTTCTACTTCAATCCGTCCGTTCGGTCTGCTGGTGAAACATCGGATTCGCCTCTCTTCCAGGCGTCACTGGCCGCCACCAAGGAAGGCTTGACCAACCGGCGCGTTGCGAGTAACGCACCTCCGGACGGTCGCCAGATCTCGAGGCCAACCTGCGACCTGACTTGTGCCGTGACCTGTGCCGGGTCCGAAACCTGCGGCATCACTTGCCTGGAAACCTGCGAATCTACCTGCGCGCACACATGCTCCCAGGTCACTTGCTTGACCAGCTGCGGATCGGTCACCTGCGATGTCACCTGCATGGAAACCTGCCAGGCCACCTGCGCCAATACCTGCAGCCAGCCTACTTGCGCAATCACCTGCGTGGCCACTTGCGACTATACCTGCATCTCCACCCAGATCTCCCTCGTGAGCTTCTCGGCAGTATCACAGCCTGAGCTCGTCGAACTGCACTGGGTCACCGCCAGCGAGTTTTCCAATTATGGCTTCAGGATGCGCCGCGCCCTCGCTGAAGACGGTGACTACGAAATCATCGCCGAAATCCCCAGCCAGAGCAACGGCATCGCCACCACCAGTTACGTCTATGATGACCGGGACGTCGCACCCGGTGTGACCTATTATTATAAGCTCTCCGACATCGACCTGTCCGGTAATGAGGTCATCCATCCCGAAATCGTCAGCGCCACGCCGGGATGGCTTCCGGGCGTCTTCGAACACCTGAACTATCCTAACCCGTTCAACCCCTTGACCACCATCCGCTTCAACCTGGAGCAAAGTTCCAACGTCAGCCTGAAGGTGTACGATTTCCACGGCCGCCTCATCGCCGATCTGATTGACGGGCCTCGCGATGCGGGCTTCCACGAAATCCTCTTCGATGGATCTGATTTGCACTCGGGAGTGTACATCTACCGCATCCGAGCGGGCAAAAATATCGCTTCGGGCAGGATGGTCCTGATGAAATAAAAGGATTCAATCATGAGCGCCATCAAAGTTGAACGCAATCCCTCAGATGATAGGCTGAAAGACGAAGGAGGTGTCGAAATTCCCCTGGCACTACGACGCCGAGGAGACCTGCTACATCCTCGAAGGAGAAGTCGTGGTCACGCCGGACGGTGGGGAGGAGGTCACCGTCGGTGAGGGCGATCTGGTCACCTTCCCGGAAGGTATGTCCTGCACCTGGGAAGTCCGTAAACCCATCCGCAAGCATTACCGCTTCGCCTGAAAATTGTCGGAAATATTGCGGTTCAAAATCATTTCAGGATGGGAA
>JALGZU010000261.1 GCA_025774735.1 candidate division LCP-89 bacterium
CATTCTATTCACTCTGGGAATTTTCGTCATCTGCCGTATCGGCGCCCACGTACCCTCACCCGGTGTCAACGCTGAGGCACTCGGTGAATTTTTCAGAATGCAGCAGAATACCCTCTTCGGATTATACGACATGTTTGCCGGAGGCGCCTTCGGGAAGGCCACGGTGTTCGCTTTGGGCATTATGCCCTATATTTCGGCCTCCATTATCATTCAACTGATGGGTACCGTTGTACCCTACTTCCAGAAGTTGCAGAAGCAGGGTGAAGAAGGCCGCAAGAAGATCACTCAACTTACCCGCTACGGGACGGTGGCCATCTGTCTTCTCCAGTCCCTGGGCGTTTCGGTCTTCCTCGAGTCCATCGTTACCCCGTCCGGCATCGCCGCTGTGCCCAATCCCGGCATCGGATTCAGGCTGTTGACCATGATTACGCTGACCACTGGGACGGTTTTTATCATGTGGCTGGGAGAGCAGATCAGCGAACGGGGGATTGGAAACGGGATATCTCTCATAATTTTCATCGGCATTATCGACCGCCTGCCCTACGCCGTCATGGATGAACTTCGCCAGTTCCTGGCCGGTAACCGCGCCCTCTTGATGGAACTCTTCATGATCGCTCTGTTCGTAGGAGTTACGGCATCGGTTGTCTTGTTGACACAAGGGACCCGCAAGATCGCCGTCCAATATGCCAAAAAGGTAGTGGGACGGAAAGTGTACGGAGGTCAGCGAACCCACATCCCGCTACGAGTCAACACGGCCGGGGTAATGCCCATCATCTTCGCCCAATCGATCATGTTCGTGCCTTCGACGATCGCAACATTCCTGCCCGAATCCGGATTCAAGGATTGGTTGAACATGTCGTTCAGCTTTGAGTCGTACACCTACATGCTGATTTACGGTGGACTGATCGTTTTCTTCACATACTTCTATACTGCGGTCGCTTTCAACCCCGTGGACGTCGCGGATAACATGAAAAAGTACGGGGGCTTCATTCCCGGCATCCGTCCCGGGAAGGCAACTTCAGACTATATGGACAACATATTAACCCGAATCACCTTACCGGGATCGATTTTCCTTGGCATCATTGCTATTTTACCCAGCCTCATCACCCGGTATTCGAACGTTAACTATAACTTCGCCTCGTTTTTCGGAGGGACCTCCCTCCTGATCGTCGTAGGTGTAGGGCTGGATACACTACAGCAGATGGAATCGCACCTGCTGATGAGGCACTACGACGGCTTTATGAAGTCAGGCCGATTTAAAGGTCGGCGTAGGATGTAACGTATACATTCCAATGAATCTAATTTTACTCGGTGCGCCTGGATCCGGCAAGGGTACACAGGCGAAACAGTTGGTCGATAAATACGGCATTCCCCAAATCTCAACCGGTGATATCCTTCGCAAGGCGGTTGCTGACGGCACTCCCCTGGGGGAACAGGCTCAGAAGTACATGAAAGCCGGTAACCTGGTCCCGGACGATATTATTCTGGGCATCATCGAAGAGAGACTGAAGCAGGATGACTGCAAAGTGGGCGCAATTTTCGACGGTTTTCCCCGCACACTTCAGCAAGCGGACGGGATGGAATCGGTGCTCCAGCGGCTCGGTTCCAAACTAGATCTTTGCATCAGCCTCGAAGTTCCGGATGACAAGGTCGTGGCGAGACTCACTGCTCGCCGGGGTTGTTCCCAGTGCGGTCAGGATTACAACCTGATCAACAATCCTCCTCCCGAGGACGGACGCTGCTCCAAGTGTGGTGGTGAGATCATTCAGCGTTTGGACGACCAGGAGGAGACCATTCGAAATCGTCTGGAGGTCTACCGGCGTCAAACACGACCATTGCAAGATTATTATTCCGGGCGTGGCCTACTCCACATCGTGGATGCTGATGGTTCACCGGATGATATTCTGGACAAGCTCTTTAGAATTTTAGATGATCACAGTTAAGAGTGCCCACGATATTGAGAGCATGCGCAGAGCTTGCGGCGTTTTGATTGACATTTTTGACGAGGTCTCGACCCACTTGGTACCGGATGCTCCGGCCGGCGAGATCGACCGGATCATCGAGGAGGGCATTCAACGCCGGGGTGGGAGACCGGCTTTCAAGGGATATACTGGCCCGGATGGCATTCCCTTCCCGGCAAGCAGCTGCATCTCCATTGACGAGGAAGTAGTACACGGCATCCCTGGCGACCGGATCTTTCGCTCGGGGCAGATCGTCGGCCTGGATATAGGAGTCGAACTAGACGGGTTTTACGGAGACGCGGCGAGGACATTTCTGATCGGGGACGTCGCCCCTGAAATTCGCCAACTGGTCGACATTACCCGGGAAGCGCTTTACCGCGGCATTCAGCAGGCCAGAGAGGGAAATCTTCTCACGGATATTTCGCATGCCATCCAGACGTGGGCGGAGCAACACCGGTATTCTGTGGTGCGCGAATTGAGCGGTCACGGCATCGGCCGGGATCTACACGAAGAGCCTCAAGTTCCCAACTTCGGTCCCCCCGGTCGAGGTCCGCAACTCAAAGCGGGCATGGCGCTGGCAATCGAGCCCATGATCAATCTGGGTGACCGGGACGTCCTGACCGCCGATGACGGTTGGACGGTCTTGACGAGGGACGGATTACCTTCGGCACACTGGGAAGAGACCATCATTGTTACCGATGGTGATCCCCTGATTTTAACTCGTGATCGCGCAGGGGCGTAAGTCCTGTTCAGATTCGAGAAGACATTCATAACCATTGTCAGAATGAGGGTTGTGTGGCGAAAGAAGAACCGATCAAAATCGACGGGGCTATCCTGGAAACGCTGCCCAATGCCACCTTCCGGGTGGAGTTGGAGAATGGGCACAAAGTTCTGGCGCACATCTCGGGTAAGATGCGCATGCATTTCATCAAGATATTGCCCGGTGATAAGGTGACGGTGGAACTTTCCCCCTACGATCTGAATCGAGGCCGGATCATCTACCGTTACAAGTAATAGGCAAGGAGGATGGAGGTGAAAGTACGCACCTCGGTGAAAAAGATCTGCGATAGTTGCAAGATTGTTCGACGACACGGCAAGGTTCGTGTCATCTGCAAAAATCCGAAACACAAGCAGAGGCAAGGGTAATCCCTTACTAAGGAGGATTTGTGGCTCGAATTGCAGGGATTGACCTGCCCAAAGAGAAGAGAATTGAGATCGCCCTGACCTATATCTACGGGATAGGACCGACTCTGGCGAAACGGATTGTTCAAAAGTCCGGTATCGATCCGAACACCCGCGTCAATGCCCTGTCGGATTCGGATGTGCATAGTTTGAACAGTCTTATCACTGGCGACTACAAGGTGGAAGGGCCACTTCGCACCGAAGTGATGATGAACGTCAAGCGGTTGATGGATATCGGGTGCTACCGAGGGCTGCGCCATCGCAAAGGTCTCCCCGTTCGGGGGCAAAACACCAAGAACAATGCCCGCACTCGCAAGGGCAAGAAGAAGACGTCCCCATCTCGTAAAAAATAATCCGGAGGCTCGAGTTGGCCAAACCGAAGCGAAAAGCGAAGAAGGAAAAAGTAGACGCCAACGGCATCGCGCACATCAAGGCGTCTTTCAACAATACCCTGATCACTCTCACCGATACGTATGGCAACGTCATCTCGGCGTCTTCCGCCGGGAAGATGGGCTTCAAGGGATCCAGGAAGAACACACCTTTCGCGGCACAACAGGCAGCATCTTCTGCCGTCAAGGTGGCCATGGATCTGGGATTGCGGAGAGTCGAAGTAAGGGTGAAGGGGCCGGGTTCAGGCCGGGACAGCGCCATCCGTTCGCTGCAGGCTGCGGGATTGCAGGTTACTTCGATCCGCGACGTAACCCCGATTCCCCATAACGGCTGCCGTCCTAAAAAGAAGCGGCGCGTTTAACTTAGGAGCAACGTCAGAATGGCTAGATATACAGGTCCTGTTTGTAAACTTTGCCGGCGTGAAGGCGATAAACTCTTCCTCAAGGGAGAACGCTGTGCTTCAGCCAAGTGCGCTTTCGAGCGGAGAGAGGTACCTCCCGGTCAGCACAGCCGAAGCCGCCGGTTCAAGCGGTCGGAGTACGGTGTACAGTTGCGCGAAAAGCAGAAGATCAAGCGCATTTACGGATTGCAGGAGAAGCAGTTCCGCAACTTCTACCAGCGAGCCGAGCGTCAGAAGGGTATCACCGGACAGCAACTCCTGGCCCTGCTGGAGAGCCGTCTCGATAACATCGTATACCGAATCGGATTAGCTCCATCACGCACCACCGCCCGCATGCTCGTCATGCATCGGCACGTGGAAGTCAACGAACGTGTTGTGGACATCCCCTCATACATCCTATCGCCGGGTGATACGATCAGGATCAAGGAGAAATCCCGCAAGATGGAAGTGATCCATGACGCCATGAAGCGGGTTAAAGAAGGCAATCTGGTCCCTTACGTGCAGCTCGATAAAGCGCGTATGGAAGGCGTTTTCGTCAATTACCCCGCTCGCGACGCCATTCCCATCCGGGCTCAGGAACAGATGGTCGTGGAAT
>JALGZU010000262.1 GCA_025774735.1 candidate division LCP-89 bacterium
AGAATGCGCAACTGCTCGTGAAGATAAGGCTCGCACAGGCTGATCTCCTCCGGATCGGGATCCCGATTATTCGGTGGGCGACATTTCAAGATATTGCAGATATAAACATCCCTCCGCTGCCACTCTATCTGCTCTAACATGCTGTTGAGCAACTCACCGGCACGCCCTACAAACGGGACTCCCATACGGTCTTCGCGTTGACCGGGCGCTTCACCGATGAAAACGACCCGGGCTTTGGGGGATCCGTCGCCGAAAACGAAATTACTGCGCTGTGACCCGAGGGAACACCTCAGACATCCCCGCACAGATGCATTCATCTCATCGAGGGAAGGATAGGATGAGTAATCCGGATAAGGATTCAATCCACCCTCGGGGGCATGTGGTTCAGCGCTTATCTGGACGGTTTCAGCCGCGTCGAACTGCGCCTTGAAATCCCTGTTAAAGAAGAGGTTGCTTTCGTAAAGTGAAAGGTATTCAAAATAATTACGGACTTTGTCGCGCAATGGATTGTTCCGGGGTTATCGAGGTAAGGCGACATCGCGGGACGCCGCGAGTTTTTGTGTTGATCTAAGTGGACGTGCTCGAAAGTAACTGCTGAATCCGGTCGAGCAGAGCGGCGGCAAATTCAGCCTTAGGCATCTGAGGCAGGACCTCCTCCCTGTCTGGCCACACAAATGTTCCCACAATGGAGGCTTTGCCCAGACCAGCTTCGCTGCCGGCATCAGGTGCGTTCAGTACGACAAGATCGAGGTTCTTCCGTCGCAGTTTGGCGCGAGCGTTCTCGATTCCATCTTCGGTTTCAAGGGCGAAACCGATCATGATGCGGTCGCCTTTGCCGGACGATACTTCTTTGAGGATATCCGGAGTCATGGCCAGGTCGATTTTCATGCTGTCCGATACCTCTTCCTTCTTGATCTTCTGTGGACGTGGCTCGCGAGGCTGGAAGTCACAGGGAGCCGCGGCCATGATCAAAATCCGGCTCTCCTTAAGGTTTTCGGCGACCGCCTGGCGCATCTCCTCGGTGGTGTGCACCTTTGTGATCGTCAATCCCGGCGGTGTGTGCCGAGAAACAGGTCCGCTCACCAGGCGCACCTCCGCCCCCCTCTTCCGGGCTTCCGCAGCTATAGCATATCCCATCCGTCCGCTCGAGAGGTTGCCGATGACGCGAACGGGATCAAGAGGTTCCTGGGTCGGCCCTGCCGTAACGGTGATCGTGGTTCCGCTCAGGGGACCATGTGATGGCAGTATCCGGCAGATTTGGTCGAGGATTCTACCCGGTTCGGGCAGTCTTCCCCGACCCGGCTCTTCGCGAGGACTGGCCATCTCCCCCTCATCTGGATCCATAATATGAACGCCCCGGCCTTTCAGCGTCTCCAGATTCGCCGTCACAGCCGGGTGTCCGTACATCTTCGGATTCATCGCCGGGCAGATCAGGAGGGGGCTTGAAAGGGCCAGAGCAATGGTGCTGAGCAGGTCATCTGCCAGACCTCCGGCCAATTTGCCAACGCAGTTAGCCGTCGCCGGTGCGATAACCATCAGATCGATATCCCGGACCAGATCCAGGTGGCCGAGTTCCCTATCTTCACCGGCGAACAAATTCAAGGCGACTTTCTTTCCGGTGATAGCTTCAAACGTCAACGGAGCGACGAACTGGGTTGCAGCCGACGTCATGACGACACTCACGTCAGCACGGTTCTTGATGAGGAGTCGCACCAGTTCACAGGTCTTGTAAGCGGCAATACCGCCCGTGACTCCGACGAGGATTTTTCGCCCGTTCAGCATGAGACCATGAAGGATTATTCCTCTTTCTCGTATTTGATGGCGCTTTTAAACATCTCGTTCATGGCTATAATGGTGGGCTTTTCGAATTTCGGCAATTTGGGCGAGTCGTCATCCTCGTCCAACGGCCTAACGATTTCTTCCTCTTCATCCTCGTCGTCCGGCCGGACTTTGGAGGCCATGAACTGCTCAATGATGCGAGCCTGACGCTGGCCAAGTTGTCGGGCCCGCTGAGACATCACGATGATCGCTTCGTAAATGTTCGGCGTGCAGTCGTGAAAATCTTCCGCCAGGAAGTCGCGGCGTACTGAGTCTTCCTCGCTCTCCCGGAGTTTCACCGGTTTGTCCGCTTTCTTCATCTCACGATTTGTTTCCTCGGAAAGCGATCCAAGAAGGTTATCTTCCATGCAGGTTAAACCTCGTTTATGGCTGTTTCAATGACGTTTGCAACTGCCTCTATGGCTTTATCTAAATCATTGTTAACAATATTGTAATCGAATTTTTCGGCCTGCCCCATCTCCCATTTTGCCAGGCTCAAACGATGCTGGATCTGAGGATCACCATCCGTTGCCCGCTGCCTGAGCCGCTTTTTCAGAATTTCAAAAGAGGGGGGCTGAAGAAAAATCAAAAGGGATTCTGGATAGGCCAGTTTGAGCTTCAAGGCACCCTTGACATCCAGATCAAATAGAACGTGCAATCCCGCGGCCACGGTCTTTTCAGCAGGCTTCCTCGGAGTGCCGTAATAGCACCCATAGACCTCCTCCCATTCGAGCAGGTCACCGCGATCGCGTTTCTCGATAAACTCCTGCTCAGTCACAAACCAATAATCTACGCCGTCTTCTTCATCCGGTCGAGAGGGACGGGTAGTGACCGACACGGAATAAACGAAATCGCTGCGCTTTTCCAGCAGACGGTCGATGATCGTGGATTTGCCGCCGCCTGAAGGACTGGATAAGACGATAAACCGACCCTTCTTCGGTTGTTTCTGTGACGGCCTCACCATCATTCCAGGTTCTGAACCTGCTCCCGTGCCCGTTCTATCTCCTCCTTGAGACTTACGGCCAGATGGGATATTTCCACCGAAGCGGACTTGGAGCTGATCGTATTGGCCTCGCGATTCATTTCCTGGAGCAGGAAGCCCAATCGTTTCCCAGCGGGTTCCTCGCCGGCAATCGTCTCGAGAAAACGTTGATTGTGACTCTCCAGACGTACGCATTCCTCGCTGATGTCCAGCCGGTCCGCCAGGAAGGCCATCTCCTGTTCCAATCTGCCCGGATCCAGCGGTCCGGCATTCTTCAATTGCTCTATCCGCCCCACCAACTTCGCCAACTGCTGTTCGGGCTGACTATCTGCGAGAGCGACGATCTTCTTTCGGATCTTTTCAACCTGCTGGACTCTCTCGATAAGATCCTCTCCCAGACTGATCCCTTCAGTGCGGCGCATCTCGATGAGATCGGCCAGGGCAGCATCGAGAGCTTCCAGAACCCGGGCCCTCAGCTCCTCGTTCAGCACCCTATCAGCCTGCTTGACGAAAACGTCGGAGAAATGAAGTAGATGAGCAAGCGTCACATCTCCGGAGCAACCGATGCGTTGGTTCAATTCTACGAGAGCACTGTAACAGGCGTTGGCCGCCTCAGGATCGATCATCACCAAAGGCTCGTCGGACGCATCGCGTTCCAGGGCGATAAGGAGGCTGATGCGCCCCCGGGTGAGGCGCTTCCGGATACGTTCCCGGATATCCGACTCAATCGGATTCAGCTCGCGAGGGGTCTTCATGCCGATTTCGCAGTGGCGGTTGTTGACCGAGCGGATCTCGGTTGAAATCCGAAGCCCCTTAAACTCTTTTTCACTGCGCCCGTACCCGGTCATACTGGCGATGCCGGGGCCAATGGTTGGAACAGTCTGCTTTGGATTCATCAACTGATTCGTAATTCGTCTTTTACCAGGTGAAGTTAGGACACAATTCACCGTGAGGGTGGGGTCTCCAGTGCTATTGCGTACCACCGGGATTCGTAACGGGTCGATGCCCCCAGAGAACACTGAGTGAAATTCGGTGTGTGTCGCCCAACTCAGGATGTGCCAAAAAGGCGTAATCTATATGTAAATTCCGAAAGAGTAATCCGCCGCCAAACGTATAATTCCCGAAAAATCCCTCCTCTTCCTGCTCGCGGGATGGTTCCGCTCCACCCCGGAGAGCCAGGTTGCTGCCGCCGATATCCAGCAGGTATTCCAGACCGATACGAGTATCCGCAGTAACCGCTCCTAATTGAAACTGGTCCGCCTCACCCCGGTCGGTGAACCTGAAGTCCACATCGGCTGCCAGCGTCAGACGAGCCAGAAGGGTGGGCAGAGGCAGTTGATAGGCACCGCCAACCTTCAGCGTCGGGGCGACCGCCTCCTTGTGGCCTGTATCCCAGATCAGTGCGGTTGTGGTCACGTCCTGCAGTACGGCGGCGAAAGCGATGTTCTTCCCGGGCTGCAGCCTCATACCCAGATCGAATCCGATACCGAAGGCGCTGTTATCGGCCACGAATTTGGCCAGAACCTTGGCCGAAACACCATAAGAAAACAGGCTGGAATGCCGATGTCCAATCCCGGCAAAAAAGGCCAGCTCATTGTCGCTCGTCATATGGTCGACCACGACGCGATTGTCCGTGCCCAAAGGCTGTGTTGGGTCTTCCAGCGCCGTCACCGGGATATCATCAACTCCTAATCGGATAATGCCGGTACCCGACGATGCCTTCGAACTGCTCAGCGTGCATCAGAGATACCTGATGCGCGCGCTGATATGCCAGGCCGGCAGGATTCCAGTAGACCGCCGAAGCGCCGTCGGCCAGAGCCGAGTAGGCACCCCCCATGCCCAGCGCCCTGGCGTCGATGCCGATGCTCAAAAACTCGGCGGCATACTTGCCGTCAGATACCCAGCTGCCGGTGGCTTGAGTCGCGAAGACCCCCGTCGTGAGTAGAATTGCA
>JALGZU010000263.1 GCA_025774735.1 candidate division LCP-89 bacterium
AATATAATTTAGGGATAAAAATCCCCTCTATATTGAGGGGATTTTTTCGTTTAAGCATGAAATCGTCACCAATAAAATTTTGTTAGATTTAAAAATTATACCTTGCAAGATGGCTATAGTGATGCTAAATTATATATACGGGGACCTTACTAGGCTGGAGTTAAACTCGGTGAATGACATGATAAGACTCAAACTGTCAGGCCTTCTGTCAATGATTCTGATCGGACTGCTCCCCCTGTCACTCTTCGGTCAACCGACAATTGGCGCAATTGGCGGGGATCTGTCTGGAACGCTCGGTCCCGGTGAATTTATCGTCACGGATGACTGTATCATACCGGCCGATAGTGTTCTGAACATAGTGCCCGGTACCACCCTGCTGTTCTCCGGCTATTATACCCTGCATGTTTATGGGCAGTTGAACGCGGAGGGTACCGAAACGGATTCGATCATCTTCACCCGGCAGTTTCCCACGGAAGATTGTAAACACGGCGGTATCCGTATCCAGCCCGGCTCTTCCCTGGACAACACTTTGCATTATTGCCGTATCGATTATGCCGACAATCCCACCTTTCCCGATTGCTGGGGAGGAGGGATCTTCTGTTATGATAGCGCCGTGGATATCTCCGATTGTTCCATCCTCAACTGTGCTGCCTTTTTCGGGGGAGGAATTTACGCCATTAATTCGACGATTTCGGTCTCAAATTGCGTGCTTTCAGGCTGTTCGGCCATCGCCGAGGGAGGAGCTCTCTTCGTATCGTTCTCATCAGCCTCGGTATCCGAATGTTTAGTGACCAATAACACGGCGGATCACGTGGGAGGACTTTACTTCTACACAAATGACTTCACCGAAGTGATCCGCTGCGAAGTCGCTTCAAATGTGTCTCTGACCACCGCCGGTTGAGGCAGCTGTGGAGGCTGCGGGATCCGCTGCGAAAATGGTGAGGCAACATTACTGTACAACCTGGTTTACGACAATGAGTCCTACTTGCGTGGGGGGGGAATTTTTATCTATGACTGCCAGGCAGTCGTCAGTAACAATACGGTGGTGCAAAACCGTTGTACGTCATCCTCGGGCGTCGGTGGAGGCATATACGGCAATACCGGTGCTTCGTATTCCGGCGTAAACAATATCATTTACTTCAATGAGGCTGCCTACCTGCCTCAGATCGCCGGTCCTGCCGAACTGAACTACTCCTGTTCATCCCAATCCCTGACCGGAATCGGCAACATCACGGATGATCCTCTCTTCGTCGATGTCGCAGGAGATGATTTCAACCTGCAGGCGACGTCGCCCTGCATCGATGCCGGAGATCCGGCTTCGCCGCTGGATCCGGATGGGACTATCGCCGACATGGGCGCGCTCTACTTCGACCAGAGCGCGATAAGTCCGGTAACGGTCACGTTAACGCCTTACGGAATCCCGATTCAGATCCCTGCCGCTGGCGGTTCGTTTGATTTCAATATTGAAGTTGCCAATAGCGCGGTAAATCCGGAAACCTTCGATATCTGGACGATGGTGACGCTACCTGACGGAAGCGAATACGGTCCAATCATCAATGTGCAGGACTTCATAGCCCCGGCAGGTTGGGTTGCCGACCGGGATCGCACCCAGGCGGTGCCTTTGGGTGCACCTGCAGGGGAATACACCTATGATGCCTATGTGGGAATCTTCCCGGACGACGTCTGGGATGAAGATCACTTCAATTTTGAGAAGCTGGCCGTCGGGGACGGCAATTCGACAGAGAATGCCTGGAGTTGCTATGGTGAACGATTTGAGGTGATTTCTTCCAGTTGGGCATCGATACCTGACGAATTCGTAATGTTAAGTGCCCATCCCAATCCCTTCAATCCACAAACTCAACTGACCTTCAGCCTGCCGCGAGCGGGGCATATCACCCTGATAATCTATGATGTTCAGGGCAGGGAACTCGCCTGCTTAATAGACCGCTGGTCATCGGTAGGAGAACAAGTTGTCACCTTCGACGCCTCTCAGCTCCCCGCCGGCGTCTATTTCGCCCGCTTAACCGCCGATGATTTCCAGCATACACAGAAGCTGCTGGTGCTTAAATGACGTATAATTTACCTTAACACCAAAGCCCCATCTGGGGCTTTTTTTATGGGCTTTGGAGGTGCTAAAAAAAATAAGAAAAATATCGGAAAAATCCTTGACAGAACTGGTAATTTTTAGTATATTTTGTTCCATTTTATTAAACTTTAAATTTAATTAACTGTACCTTCAGCGGATGAAAATTGGGGAGAAAATTAGGAATTTAAGGCTGACTTCGGAGTTGACTCAGGAAAAGCTTGCCGAACGAGCCGGACTGACGAAAGGATTCATTTCGCAGATCGAACGCGACCTCACTTCAATCTCGTTGGACAGCCTTGATGACATCCTCACAGCGATGAACAGCTCACTTTCTGATTTTTTCAAAAATCCTCCCATAGAGACCGTTGTCTATACGGCAGACTCCAGAATCGAACTTGAGAAGGATGGAGTAGAGTGCTTTCAATTGCTGGTGGCCGGTGCAACCAATCGTCGCATGGAACCGGCCTTGGTTACCCTCAAGCCCGGGGAGTCCACAGACGAGATCGAACCTTTCACCGGTGAGGCTTTCGGGTTTGTATTACAGGGGAAGATTGCGTTGAAGCTGGGAAGGCAAATTTATAAAGCAAAAAAAGGAGATACATTCTACTTCACAGCAAACCACCATCATCAATTGACCAATACCGGGCAGCGAGAAGTGAAAGTGTTGTGGATTACCTGTCCACCATACTTCTAACCGTCAAATCAATTACGGTTTTGATTCTACTGGAGATGTGTGATTGAGTACCCTGGAGCGACAGATAAAACTAAGTCTTCCAGTTCAGCGAGTGCGAACACTCAACAAATAATAAACAATGGATGGTCAACCGTGTTAATACCCAATCGAATGTTCTTCACCAAGGGGGTTGGATGTCACCGCAATGAGTTGCAGAGCTTCGAACTTGCCCTGCGAAAATGTGGTATCGAACAGAGCAACCTCGTTTTAGTCTCGAGCATTTTCCCGCCGGATTGTAAGATCATATCAAAGGCTGAAGGCATAAAGTACCTGAATCCAGGGCAGATAACGTTCGTGGTGATGGCCAAAGCCTCCACAAATGAACCAAATCGAATGGTCGCAGCGGCAGTCGGCCTTGCCCAGCCCAGAATTAAAAATCAATATGGCTATATCAGCGAACATCACGCCTTCGGTGAAACTCAGAAACGGGCGTCAGAATTTGCTGAGGACCTTGCTGCCACGATGCTGGCTTCCACGCTGGGATTCGAGATGGATCCCGAACAGGCTTGGAACGAGCGGAAGCAATTGTATATTACTGATAAGGGCCGCCAATTCAAGAGCCGGAGTATAGCTCAGACTGCAGCAGGAAATAAAAACGGGCTCTGGACGACCGTTCTGGCCTGTGCGGTTATGCTGATCGATTGAAGGGCTTACAATTATGCCTATGAAACCGAAATCCCTATTCCAACATGCTCACGATATCGTACCTCAACCCCTGCAGAAGGGTATGAAGATCTGTGATCTCATCCATTACCTGGGAAAAACATCCTTTGAGGCGAGGAACGTATCTCGGGGTGCGAATTTATTTGAAACGATGATTCAACAGGGCGATACAATCTGGCTCGGAATCGCAGGCGCTGGCATCGCTGGTGGTATGGGTGGGATCGTAGTGTCTCTACTTGAAGCGGGATTCTTAGACGTGATCTGTTCAACCGGTGCTCAGGTCTACCATGATCTCCATTTCGCTTTCGGTCTGCCAGTAAAGGCAATCCATCCTTCCGTTGACGATAACGACTTGCGCAGACACGGTGACACCCGGATTTTTGATATAGGGATTCGAGAAGAAGAGACGCTGATGGCACAGGATGAAATCATCCGTAAATTTGTAAAGGAAAGACACAAATATTTAAAGAGCAGTAGGCTTGCGAGTTGGGAGTTCAATTTCCAATTGGGCGAGTGGGTCAAAAAGCATGCTCCGCACCCCGATCGGAGTTTTGTCGCAAAAGCCTTTGAATTCGGAGTGCCCATTTTCTGGGACTCCCTTTCGAATCATTCGATCGCAATGAACCTTACGCGCACCGACCGGGAAGGCTACCCGATCACTCTTTCAGCGCAGAAGGATATCTTCGACTCTGCCGCCATAGCATATTCGTCAGGTGGAACCAGCTTCATCGAACTTGGGGGCGGGGGACCGAAAAACTTCATTCAACAGACAGGCCCCACTATCAACCAGATTCTGTCGGTTGATTATCATGGTGCTGACCGAGGTCTTCAAATCAGTACTGCAGTCGAGAAGGAGGGCAGCCTGTCCGGTTGTACCTTCGGCGAGGCAGTTTCCTGGGGGAAATACCGTTCGGACGATCCAGTAAGACTTGTACAGATCTGGGGGGAATACAGCATTATCTTTCCGCTGCTGTCGGCATATGTTATCGAGATGTGTTCAAAAAGGGAATCCAAACGCCTTGTCGATTCGATTCCGCACGCTGTTCGCAAATTGGAAAGTTCTTGATGTGCCAGTACAAGAAACCTTTTTTAGGTGCTGAGGCCGCGTTGCTCTCTTTAGATAGAGCAAAGGTAGTTGTAGTGCCTGTTCCCTACGAAGGCGGCGTATCTTATGGCAGAGGGGCACGGCACGGGCCAGATGCCATCCTGGATGCCTCTAGTTATTTGGAATTATATGATGATCAGTTAGATTGCGAGCCTTACACTATAGGGATCTTCACGATCCCACCTCTGGAGATTTCTGACGATGCGTCCTTGATGATGAAGCAAATCTACGAGACGACAAGCTTTCTGCTTAAAAGAGGCAAATTCGTTGTACTTCTAGGAGGTGATCATTCCATCACTACAGGGTATTGTAGAGCTCTCTCTGAAGCCTACGGTTCGCTTTCCGTCATCCAGATTGATGCACATGCGGATTTGCGCGATTCGTATGAAGGAAGCTTCTTCAGCCATGCCAGCGTTATGTCGAGGCTTCGTGAAATAACAACGGAAACGTTGCAGATCGGTATCAGAAGCCTTTCTAGAGAAGAGGCAGACCGTATAAAAAAAGACAATCTCGATATCTGCATGATGCATGAAATCAGGGAACATCGCGGCGATTTGCACGCCTTGATCGACAGGTTGCCCGACCCTGTTTTTATTACCTTTGACGTGGATGTGTTTGATTGGAGTGTCATCAGGAGTACGGGAACCCCAGAACCTGGCGGATTCACCTGGGACGAAGGAATATCGTTGTTGAACCATATCTTTTCAAACAAAAATGTAGTGGGATTTGATGTGGTCGAACTCTCTTATGACGGCCACGACAGCAATTCGGCTTTTGCCGCGGCGAAACTGATTTACAAGATGATCGGCTTTAAATTTAAGCTGTCGGCGAAGGTGCAATAGAGGGGAGACATTGTGCCCGAGCCATATCGGTGATGGTCTGTAAAACTTGTTGTTTCATGTTAAATAAGCAGGATTTATCTGAATTTTTCCTTCGAATCGCGAGAGGGCATTTTTTATAACTTGACA
>JALGZU010000264.1 GCA_025774735.1 candidate division LCP-89 bacterium
TCCACCACTTCCGCCATGCCGAGGAAAGCGCTTGTACCGCCGACAAGGGTAATGCGGTCAATCGAATAGCCTTCGATGTGTCGGGCGATAATCGTGGCGACTTTTTCCATCACAGGTCGAATGATGGGAAGCAAGCGGGGCTGCTCTTCGATCACGAGTTTCATCGTCTCGGCCTCCACAAAAGGGATATCGTGAGCGCCAGCAATGACGAGGGAAAAATGCGTCCCACCGGTGGGTTCGTCCGCCGTATAGACAACTTTGCCTTCTTGAATAACGGCGATACCCGTTGTCCCCCCACCCACGTCGACGATGACGCCATCCTCCAAACCGATGACGGCATTGGCGGCTGAAGGCTCATCGATCATCCCGGTGCAGGTTATCCCGGCGCCTTCGACCACATTGGCCGTCGCCCGCACCTCTGCCTGTGGAACGCCAGGCGGGTATCCAGTAGCGGCATGTGTCAATTCTCGGCCGATGCGCCGTTCCACCCGCGCCTTCATGGCAGAGATGATATCCACCGCTCCGACGAAATCCACCACCAGGCCATCACGAGCGACCTCAGCGAACTGGTATTCCCCCGCCAGGGGCTGGTGGCCCTCATCCAGTACTGCCAGGACAACGTAGGCTGTGCCCAGGTCAACCGCCACGTGCAAGTCCCCATTTGGGGGGGCATTGAAAGGCGGCGTTTCCGGACCTTGTACTGAACGGATGGCCTGCGCGGCGCGGCTCAAGTAGTCGCGCAGTTCAGGCTGCTGCAAGGCTTATGACTTCTTGCTTGCAGTAAACCGACCGCCGAACCCGCCTTTGGTGTTCTCCGGCAGGATCATTTCAACGTTCTCGTGTGGTCGCGGAATTACGTGGATGGAAACCAATTCGCCAACGCGCTTGGCGGCCGCTCCACCAGCATCGGTAGCCGCTTTGACCGCGCCTACGTCGCCGCGCACCATCACGGTCACAAAGCCACCACCCACGTATTCTGAGCCAATCAGAACCACGTTGGCGGCCTTGACCATGGCGTCGGCGGCTTCAATGGCGCCGACCAAACCACGACATTCGACCATACCGAGTGCGATGAATGCAGGATCTTGTGTCATATCATACTCCTATCTAAAAGATTTCTAGTTTGTGTTCATTTCGATTTCGTATTGCGTATTTCGTAATGAACTATTACGGTTATTTCTGTTTTCATTTGGCATTGATAATTTCGCCAACGACTTCTCGAACAATCTTTTCTAACTCCTGGGGAGAGGGGCCGTAGATGGCGCCAGCAGGGACGTTCCCAGGGCGCATGGCCGCTTCTGGTGGCCTGGAGGTCTCAAAAGCCATCCGCTTGACATTGAAGAGGTGATACACCGTGACATTATCTCCTGTGATAGCGCCACCAATCCCACCGGGGCCAAGAGTCAGCGACGGCATGATACCGGTGGTCATGCCAATCATTCCCAACGTCCCCATGGTGTTCACGCCGATACGGAAAACGGGTTTTTCCAGTCCGAAGGCCATAATGACGTCTTCATTGGTCGCATGGATGATGAGGCTGTGGCCGCGACCACCAAAGTTGATGAGTTCGATACACCGCTCGCATCCAGCCTCCCAGCCTTCCGCCTCATACCACCCCAATACCGTGGTGAGTTTTTCACGGGAAAGAGGCTCTTCGCGGCCAACCCGCCCAAGTTCTGCCACAAGGATGCGGGCATTTTCCGGTACAGTAATCCCAGCCATGGCGGCCAGGTATTGGGGGGATTTTCCAACAGATTGGGGGTTGATAACACCGTTGGGAAAGAAAAGGGCGCTACGTAAGGCACCCGCCTGGAATTCGTCCACAAAGAAAGCCCCTTCCGCCTGTACCAATTCTTTGAGCCGAGCGGCAATGGATCGGTCCGCCACAACGGCCTGCTCAGTGGCACAGATGGTGGAATGATCGAAAGCCTTGCTGGAGACAATATATCTGGCTGCCCTTTCCAGGTCCGCGCTGCGGTCGACGTATACCGGGACATTGCCGGGGCCAACCCCATAAGCAGGTTTACCCACCGAGTGAGCCGCCCTGACCATCTCTGACCCGCCGGTCGCGAGGATGAGGCTGGTGTAGCGGTGTTGCATCAACTCTTGCGTACCGGGTAAAGTAACCACAGATAATGACTGGACCAAGCCTTCCGGTGCACCGGCATCTACCGCTGCCTGCGCCATAATCTTGGCAGTCTCCACACAGCAGTTCACCGCAGTGGGATGCGGAGCGGTAACGATGGCGTTGCGAGCCTTCACCGACATGAGTACCTTGTTCATCACCGTTGAGGTAGGATTCGTGCTGGGGATCAGACCGGCGACCACACCCATCGGCCAGGCAATTTCATATATTTGCCGCTCATTAACCTGGTTGATGATCCCTACCGTTTTCACATCTTTGATACTCTCCCAGACGTACCTGGAGGCAAATTCGTTCTTGAGCTTTTTATGTTCTGGGACGCCAAAGCCGGTTTCTTCAGCCGCCATCCGTCCCAGGCGTTCCGAGGCCTGGAATGCCCGGTCTGCCATGGCGGCGCATACCCGGTCAACTTCCTGTTGGCTGGCTTTCGCCCAAATCTGCTGGGCCTGGCGCGCCTTTTCGACCATCTGGCGGGCTTCTTGTATCGAAAGCAGGTCTTTTTCCATATCAGCCATATCCGATTACTCCTACTCTTTCCGGAAAGTCACTTCTCCACCCAATTCGAGGTGGTCGATCACAGCCATGATGACGGCATCCACGGGACTGTTCTTGGTGATTGCGGTTTGCCTCCCCCCTGAGCCGTGGGCGGTAAGCACCAAATCCCCAATCCCGGCGTCTAATGTATCCACGGCCACATACGGCTCGCCGTAGGTCTCCCCTGTTTCGGTGGTCTGGCGCAGGATGAGCAATTTGCGGCCCTTGAGGGCCTCATCTTTGATTGTGGATACGGTCGTGCCGATCACTTTGGCAATGTGCATAAAGTTCTCCGATTAGGATTGACGAAAAACGATCTCGCCATCGACTTCAAGGTGGTCAATCACCGCCATGATGACAGCATCTACAGGACATTCTTTTGTGAGATGGGTTTGGCGGGCCGCCGAGCCGTGGCAGGTCAGCACTAAATCACCAGTTCCTGCATCCACCAGGTCAACCGCCACATAGGCTTTGCCGATCTCTTCACCGTTTTGGTCGGCCTGTTTGCAGATCAAAAGCTTGGTGTTTTTGATCCGCTCGTTTTCAATCGTTGAGATCGAACTGCCAATCACTCGAGCGATGTGCATGTGTTTATCCGAAAAATCCTCTCTAAAATTACGTATTCCGTATTGCGTAAATAAAAATTACAAAATACGCAATCCTTAATAATCCTTCTCCGTTTTCTCACCAGCAAATGGCAAGACGCCATTCGCCTCCGTCTCACCCTGGACGATTTTCACTCCAGCGCTGGCGCCGATGCGTGTCGCCCCGGCGGCGACCATATCTTGCGCGTCTTCATAGGAACTCACGCCGCCTGATGCTTTCACGCCCATTTCAGCGCCAACGACCCGGCGCATGAGAGAGACGTCTTCTACCGTGGCGCCACCGCCAGCAAAACCAGTCGAGGTTTTGACGAAGTCCGCCCCGGCTTCTTTCGCCAATAAGCAGGCAGTGACTTTCTCTTCATCGGTCAACAGTGCTGTCTCAATAATGCATTTAACGATAACGTTATGTGCGTGCCCAACCTGAACGACACCGCGAATATCTTCGGCGACCAATTTCAAGTCATTCGCCTTGAGCGCCCCGATGTTGATGACCATATCGATCTCCGTGGCGCCGTCCCTGATGGCTTCTTCAGCCTCAAAGGCTTTCACCTTGGGGTCTGTCGCGCCCAAGGGGAAACCGATCACCGTACAGACTTTTACGTTAGTCCCTTTGAGCAGGTCGGCGCATAATTCAACGTGGGTGGGATTGACACACACCGAAGCGAAGTTGTATTTGCGCGCTTCGAAACACAGTTGGGCGATCTGGTCTGCGGTTGCATCCGGTTTGAGGAGGGTATGGTCGATCATATGGGCCACTTGAGGGTCAGGAATGCCACCCAATGAGGAGGTCAAACGGGTTGCCCCGGCGCTGACCACCTGCCCGACACGGTCAAAGCATGTGTGGACGCAGATGCCGTTGGCGCATTCTTCCGTACAGTATTCGCCCTGCGGGTATATCTCTTTGTTACCTGCTTCCGCAATGGCAAGAAGCACCTCGCGGGTGACGACTTCAACAATCTTTTCAACATCTAAATTTGTGGTGACCATAGTCAACTCTTCTCGATCATCATGATCTTATCTACCCGGCGGGCATGGCGCCCACCGCCAAATTCCGTATTCAAAAAAGTGTCCAGGATCTGTTTCGCCAGGTTTGGCCCAATCAGCCCTGACCCAAGAGTGAGGACATTGGCATTGTTATGTTCTCGGCTGTTGAACGCGGTGGCGTGGTCGTAGCACATCGCCGCCCGCACGCCTTTGACCTTATTGGCCGCC